>NZ_JBYTAH010000027.1:0-81855 GCF_058787975.1 Cupriavidus sp. FW305-26 | reverse complement strand
CCGCTCCCCCACCCCTTTCCACCCAGGAGGCAACGTCATGACGGACACCCTGATCAAGGTCGATCTGGCCGAATCGCCGTACGAGAACCCCAACGTCCACAACCGCTGGCACCCGGACATCCCGATGGCCTGCTGGGTCAAGCCGGGCGACGACTTTATCCTCGAAACCTACGACTGGACCGGCGGCTTCATCAAGAACAACGATTCGGCCGACGATGTGCGCGACATCGATTTGTCGATCGTCCATTTCCTGTCCGGTCCAGTAGGCGTGGAAGGCGCCGAACCCGGCGACCTGCTGGTGGTGGATCTGCTGGACATCGGCGCCAGGCCGGAAAGCCAGTGGGGCTTCAACGGCTTCTTTTCGAAGCAGAACGGCGGCGGCTTCCTGACCGACCACTTTCCGCAGGCGCAGAAGTCGATCTGGGACTTCCACGGGCTCTACACCTCGTCGCGCCATATCCCCGGCGTGAGCTTTGCCGGGCTGATCCACCCGGGGCTGATCGGCTGCCTGCCGGACCAGGCCATGCTGGAGACGTGGAACAAACGCGAGATGGATTTCATCGCCACCGATCCCGGGCGCGTGCCCCCCCTGGCCAATCCGCCGTTTGCCGCCACCGCGCACATGGGCAGGCTGCAAGGCGATGCGCGCGCCCAGGCTGCCGCGGCCGGCGCGCGCACGGTGCCGCCGCGCGAGCATGGCGGCAACTGCGACATCAAGGACCTGTCACGCGGTGCCAAGGTCTACTTCCCCGTCTATGTGGACGGCGCGGGCCTGTCCGTGGGCGACCTGCATTTCTCGCAGGGCGATGGCGAGATCACGTTCTGCGGCGCCATCGAAATGGCCGGCTGGGTGCATATGCGCGTGTCGCTGATCAAGGGCGGCATGGCCAAGTACGGCATCCGCAATCCGATCTTCAAGCCCAGCCCGATCACGCCGAGCTACAACGACTACCTGATCTTCGAAGGGATCTCCGTCGATGAGTCAGGCAAGCAACATTACCTGGATGTGCACGTGGCCTACCGGCAGGCATGCCTGAACGCGATCGAATACCTGAGCAGGTTCGGCTACTCGCGGGCCCAGGCCTATTCGATCCTCGGCACAGCGCCGGTTCAGGGGCATATCAGTGGCGTGGTGGATATTCCCAATGCCTGCGCCACGCTGTGGCTGCCGACGCAGATCTTCGATTTCGATATCCGGCCCAACGCCAGCGGGCCGGTGAAGATGATCCAGGGCGGCATGGACCTGCCCCTTTCCCCCGACCTGGCCTAGCCTGGAAGGTGGTTGTCGTGATCCCACTGGCGGAGATGCAATGCCCACCTACGACTATCGGTGTGAAGATTGTGGCGATTTCGCGGTGATGCGGCCAATGTCGCGGCGCGACGAAGCCGCGGCCTGCCCGCAATGCGGCGCGCTGGCAGCGCGCGCGCTGGTGGCCGCACCGGCGCTGGCCAGCATGGCGACGTCGGCGCGCGCGGCGCATGCGGTCAATGAGCGCAGCGCGGCCGAGCCCAGGTCATCGTCGGCGCATGGCGCCGGGTGTGGCTGCTGCGGCCCGGTCCGGCTGGCCGGGCGCACGGACGCGGCCAAGGCCCCCGGGGGGCGGCCCTGGATGATCAGCCACTGAGCGGAAGTTGCCTTTTGCGGCTGCCGGGAGCGGGGCGACTAGCGGAACGCCGGCTCGTCGAAACTGCGCAGCTTGCGCGAATGCAGCTGCTCCACCCCGTTCTCACGCAGGATGCGGATCGCCTCCAGCCCGATGGTCATATGCTGGCTGACACGCTGGCGATAGAAGGCGTTGGCCATGCCGCGCAGCTTGAGCTCGCCATGCAGCGGCTTGTCCGACACGCATAGCAAGGTGCCATAGGGCACGCGCAGCCGGAAGCCGTTGGCCGCCACCGCCGCGCTTTCCATATCGATGGCAATCGCGCGCGACTGGTTGAAGCGCGCATACAGCGACTTGGACTTGAGCTCCCAGTTGCGGTCGTCGGTCGAGACCACCGTGCCGGTGCGCATGCGGGTCTTCATCTCGTTGCCGGACAGCCCGGTCACGCGCGCAACGGCCTCCTGCAAGGCCACCTGGATCTCGGCGATTGGCGGCACCGGCACCCACGGCGGCAAATCGTGGTCGAGCACGTGGTCGTCGCGCACATAGGCGTGCGCCAGCACGTAGTCGCCGAGCTGCTGCGAGCGGCGCAAGCCGCCGCAGTGGCCCACCATCAGCCAGCAATGCGGGCGCAGCACGGCCAGGTGGTCGGTCATGGTCTTGGCGTTGGACGGTCCCACGCCGATATTGACCAGCGTCACCCCCAGCTTGTCTTCGCGCACCAGGTGATAGGCCGGCATCTGCGGCAGCGCGCGCGGGCGCGAGGCGTCGTCGGGTTCCGCGCCGCCCAGTTCCTGCATCACGTCGCCGGGTTCGACAAAGCGGGTGTAGCCGCCGCCGTCGCTGCTGGCCATCAGGCCCCGGCCCAGCTCGACAAACTCGTCGACATAGCGCTGGTAGTTGGTGAACAGCACGAAGCGCTGGAAATGCTGCGGTGCCGTGCCGGTGTAGTGGTACAGCCGCTGCAGGGCCAGGTCCACGCGCTCGGCCGGGAACAGCGACAGCGGCCAGGCCTCGCCCGGGATCGGCTCATAGGTGCCGTTGGCGATGCCGTCGTCGATGCGGCTCAGCTCGGGCAGCACGAACGATGCCTCCAGCTCGCGCGCCTGGGTGTAGCTGATGTCGGTGGTCGAAGCCTCGATCACGAACGGCAGCGGGATCGGGCGCCGGCTCAGCCCTACCACCACAGGCACGCGGTGATAGCGCATCAGCCGCTCGATCTGGTCGCGGTAGTAGTCCGCCAGCAGGTCGGGGCGGGTCACGGTGGTGCCATACACGCCCGGGTAGGCCACCGTGCCCCATGACGGCCGGCTGTCGGTGACCATGGTCTCGATATTGACCGAGATGCCCAGGTACGGATAGCACGCATGCGCGGCCGAGGGCAGCGGCTTGCCGCTGGCGAAGGCATCGAAGCGCGCGCGCACGGCGCCGACAGAAGCTTCGTAGATGTCGCGGATGCGCGCGATCGCCGCATCCGCGTCGGTGAACTCGGCAAGCTGATCGGCCGGATGTGCGGAGGAAAAGACGGGGGCGTTCATGGAGGCCATGATACCGCGCCGGCGCGCCGGCGTGAGCAGCACCCGACCCCGCCGGAAGCCAAATTGACGCGCCCGCGCCCGCTCGCTACACTCCGCCAATTGCGCGGCACGGGTTCCCGTGCCGTTCTCGACTCGCGGCGCCCCTCGTGGCAGGGGGCGGCGAGGGGCCGTACACGCTTTACTGGGAGAGCCGCCGATGGAAATCCGTAACCTGTTGCCTGACGACATCGAGGCAGCCAGACAACTACTGATCGCCAACGGCTGGGCCCACCGGGTGGGCGGCCCGGAGAAATTCGCACGGCTGGTGGCCAACTCCCAACGGGTGGTCGTAGCGGTGGAGCACGGCGAGATCGTCGGCTTTGCCCGCGCACTGTGCGACGACGTCTGCGACGGCTTCCTGTCGATGGTTGCCGTCGCGCCCAGCCACCGCCGGCGCGGCATCGGCCGCGCCCTGGTGCGGCACATCGTGGGCAACGACCCCGACATCACCTGGATGCTGCGCGCGGCGCGTTCCTCCGAAGCCGCATTCTTCGGCCAGCTCGGCTTTACGCCGTCGATGGTGGCAATGGAGCGGCGCCGGCCCTGATGCGCCAGCGCGCCCGGCGCAGCGTCAGCGGGCGCCCATCTTGCGCCGGAACTCTTCGGCCGTACCCACCTGCCGGAACAGCGGCCCGCCCGGTGCGAAGCGATCCGCGCTCGCCAGCGGCCCCACCACCACCGGTTCGAATCCCGCATCGCGCACCAGCTGCGCGGCCACATCGAGCGCGGCCTTGTCGTCGCCGGCAATGGGCACCGCCACCAGGCCGCCCGCCCGGTGGTGCTCGCTGGCAAACTGTGCCGCCCCCATGAAGTTGAAGGCCCGCACCACGCGCGCGCCGCGCAGGTAGCGCGCGGTGGTGATGCCGATGCCGTCACGCCTGGCCTCCTCGGTGATCGGGCCATCGCGGTGCTCATAGGCATTGGTGGCATCGAGCACGATCTTGCCGCGCCAGGCATCGGCATGGTCGCGGCTGAGCTGCGGCAGCGCGCCGTAGGGCGTGGCCAGGAACAGCACGTCAGAGAACGCAATCGCCTCGGCCACGGTGCCGGCGCGCGCCAGCGTACCCAATTCTTCCACCAGCGGCTTGAGTGCCTCCGGGTGCCGCGACGAGAACAGGACCGGGTGTCCGGCCTTGACCCACAGCCCGCCCACCGTGCCGCCGATGCGGCCCGAGCCGATCACGCCGATGCGCTGCGCGGTGGCCTCGCGGCTGGCCACCGGCCCAGGCTGGGCGCGCGCGGCGCGCGGCAGGGGCACGGCCAGCACCAGGGCCGCGGCGCCGGCACCAAGCCAGCGGCGGCGGGCAGGATCGAAGCGGGATGCCTTGGCGTTCATCGCAAATCCTCCGCAGTAGACACGACCACCCGTCCCGTACGTCATACGGGCCGCTGGGATGACTCTAGGCGAAAAGCGACGGCCGTGCGTGGACGGCTAGCGGTCGTTGCGGATCGGACCGAACTCGGCCGGCACCCATGCATACCCGGCCGCATCGCGGCGCACATGGCCAAGGCCCGGGAAAGGCATATGCGCGCCCCCCACCCACAGCCGGCCCTTGGCGGCATCGGCCAGGATGCGCTGGCGCGTGATCACTGCCTGTTTGCTGTCCACGTCAAACTCGATCGCCACTTGCGGGCGGCGGAACTGCACCGCATGGCTGTGCACGATGTCGCCCCACAGCAGCAGGCTGTCCTTGCCCGAGGTGAACAGGTAGCCACTGTGGCCCGGAGTATGGCCATTGGCCGGCACCGCGCGCACACCGGAAACGGGCTCGACACCGGCGCCGCCGTTGAAGGGCCGGAAGCGCTGCGCCGCCTGGTACGGCGCGACCGCGGCGCGCGCCATGGCGAACAGGCCCTGCGCCTCCTTCGGCGCGGCGGCGGCATTGGCCTCGCTGAGCCAGTAGTCGGCATCGGCCTTGTCGACATAGACGGTTGCGTTCGGGAAGGCCGCCTTGCCGTTGGCGGCCAGGCCGCAGGCGTGGTCGCCGTGCAGGTGGGTCAGCAGCACGGTGTCGATCTGTTCCGGCGCGTAGCCCGCCGCGCGCAGGTTTTCGCCGATGCGCCCGAGCGTGGGCCCGAAGCAGGCTGCCGCGCCCGTATCGACCAGCACCAGGTGGCTGCCGGTATGGATCAGGTAGGCGTTGACCGCGGTCTGCATGCCTGGCGTCGATTCGACGAACATCCGCGCCAGCAGGCTCTGCACCTCGCGCGCGCTGGTGTACCTGAGGATCTTCGGGTCCAGGTCGATGTAGCCGTCATAGAGCGCCGTGACCTCGAGCTGGCCGACCATCATGCGGTAATAGCCCGGCACCTGGGTCTTCTGCTGCGCCGGCGGCGTGGCGGTCTGCGCAGTGGCGATGGCGGGAAGCACGGCGGCCCCCATGGTGACGGCGATGGCGGCACGGAATACGGCCTGGCGCAGCCCCGGGCGACGGCCGGGATGTAAGTTTGCATGGCACACCACGGACTGCTGCTTCATATCCTGTTCCTGTTCTGGTTGGTATTGTCGAGGAGTAGGCCGGAGCGGCAAGGCCGCGCGGCCAGGCATATCTTAGCCGGCCCTTGTCCATCAAGGCCGCAAGCACCAAAGCGTACCTACTTCTGCGTAAAAAACGGGGCCGTTTGGCCCCGTTTTCCATGCATGGGAGCTTGCGCTGCCCTGCGTTCACTCCGGCTGGATATTCGCCGCCTTGATGATGCGTCCCCACTTGCCGGACTCTTGCAACTGGAACTTCGCCAGCTCCGCGGGCGTGCTGGTGAACACCTCAGTGCCGGTCGACTTGTAGAAGCCAGCTGCGCTATCGCCGCGCGCGGCCTTGACCATCATCGCATTGAGCTTCGCCACCACCGGCTGCGGCGTGCCGGCGGGCGCATAGGCCGCGAACCAGTAGCTCATCTCGTAGCCCTTGACGCCGGCTTCGTCGATGGTGGGCACGTCCGGCGCCAGCGGCGAGCGCGTCTTGCCCGACACCCCCAGCGCGCGCAGCTTGCCGCTCTTGACCTGCGGCAGGCCGGTGGCCGTGTCCGTGATCATCATCTGGATCTGGTTGCCGAGCAGGTCGGTGATGGCCAGCGGGTTGCTCTTGTACGGCACGTGCAGCAACTCCACATGCGCCATCTGCTGGAACAGCTCGCCGGCAATGCGCGACGACGAGCTGCCGCTGCCGAAGCTGAGCTTGCCCGGCTGCTGTTTTGCCAGCGCGATGAACTCGCCCACGGTCTTGGCCGGCACCTGCGGGTTGACCACCATGATCTGGCCGCCGCGGCCCAGCGCGGTGATCGGCGCGTAGTCCTTGACCGGGTCGTAGGGCAGCTTCTTGAACAGGTGCTCGTTGGCCGCATGCGTGGTGTTGGTGCTGATCAGCACGGTGTAGCCGTCCGGCGCGGCCTTGGCCACGTCCGACGCGGCGATGAAGCCATTCGCGCCCGGCTTGTTGTCGACCACCACGGTGACCTTGCTGTCCACGGTGATGGCCTGGCCAATGGCACGCGCCAGCTGGTCGGTGGCGCTGCCGGCGGCGAACGGCACCACGAAGCGGATCGGCTTGTCCGGGAACTCGGCCCAGGCCTGCCCCGCGGGCAGGATCAGCGCAAGTGCGGCGACGGCCAGTGGCTTGAGAAATGGGTACATCGTGGTCTCCTGTAGAAGTCGTTGTCGGTGTGAAGCGGTGGATCAGTGGCTAGCCGCGGTGCCGGACACGAGCCGCGGCGGCACGGGGATCTCAAGCTGCAGCAGGCGGAACGACAGCGCCTTGCCATGCGTGTCGAGGTTGAGCGCGTCGTTGACGCCGCCATCGAGCACGCCATCGAGGACGAAGTTCATCGCCTGCAGCGACGGCACCAGGTAGCGCGTGACGGCCGTGGGCCGGCGCTCGCGGAACAGCGCGCGCACGGCGTCCTCGGTCACGTGCTCGACCAGGTGGTCGTAGTCGCGCGCGTCGTAGGCGATCACGCTGATGTTGGAACGGTTGCCCTTGTCGCCGGTGCGGCCGTGTGCGAACTGGTAGAGCGCGGCAGTGTCAGTCATGGTCGGACCTCCTCAGGCGATGAAGCTATGCGTGGCCGTCACGGCCTCGCGCGGTACCAGGCACGACACCGCATTCAGGCGCGCGCGCTGCGCGGTGCGCACGCCGCCGCCGCCGGCCGGGCCACAGGTATAGAGCGCATTGACCTCGCGCTGCAGGGCCTGCGCCACCGTCAGGTCGTCGTGCGCCAACGCGGCGCGCAGGCGCACGTCCTGCGCCGCTTGCTCATGCGGCTGGCGCTGGGCGAACATGGCGCCGCCATCGTCGGCCAGCACGCTGAGCACGCCGATCAGGTCGAAGCGGATGGGCGCGTCATGGCCCAGCAGCTGCATGCGCCGGCGCAGGATGTCGGCGGCCAGCCGCGCGCGGGCGGCGGCATTGGGGCCGGCGTACGAGATTTCGCCCTCGGCCAGCCAGCCGCCGTGGCTGAACACATTGGCCTTGAGCTGCGCCGGGCGGGGATGGCCGCGCACATTGCGCACCGCCACGCGGTCGGGGGCCAGTTGCGTGACCGTGACCGTACCAATATCTGCGACCACGTCAGGCGTCAGGTACGCGGCCGGATCGTGGACCTCGTACAGCAGCTGCTCCTTGACCGTGCGCAGGTCGACGCAGCCGCCGGTGCCGGCGGCCTTGAAGATCTCGATGCCGCCGTCCTCGGCCAGCTGCGCGATCGGGAAGCCCACCGCATGCACATCGGGTACGTCCTTCATGCCGGGATCGGCAAAGTAGCCGCCGCTGACCTGCGCCCCGCATTCAAGCAGGTGGCCGGCCATGGTCGCGGCGGCCAGGCGGTCCCAGTCGTCCCACGACCAGCCAAAGTGCGCCATCGCCGGCCCCACGGCCAGCGCCGGATCGGCCACGCGTCCGCACACCACCACCTGGGCGCCGGCGGAGATCGCCTCGGCGATGCCTTGCGCGCCGATATAGGCGTTGGCGCAGACGAAGCGATCGGCGTCGAATGCATCGCCAAGAATGCCGTGCAAGCGCGCGCGTCCCGCATCGTCGGACAGGTCATCGCCCTCCACTACCGCAACACGCGGCGCGGGCAGGCGCAGTTCCTGCGCCAGCTGCAGCACGCGCCGCGCCGCGGCGCGCGGATTGGCGGCGCCGAAATTGCCGACGATGGGAATGCGGTGTTGCAGGCACAGGCCCAGCACCGGCACCAGCAGCGCATCGAGCAGCGGCTCGTAGCCCTGCGCGGGATCGTTGCGCCGCGCCAGCTGCGCCAGCGCGAGTGTGCGCTCGGCCAGGGTCTCGAAGATCAGCGCGGCCGGCTGGCCGGAGGCAATCAGCGTGCGCACCACCGGCAGCGCGGCATCGGTGCGGTCGCCGGAGAAGCCGGCGCCGGAGCCGATCAGCAAGGGAGCAGTCATGGTCGGGGGCAGGTCGTTGGTGGGGTCGATCCCATTCTAGGGCTGGTACGTCCAGCCAAAAAACGGATTATTTGGATTAATCTATCGACTTAGTGGATAAATCCGCCAGCCCATGAACCTCTCGGTCAAGCACCTGCGCGCCTTCGTGGCGCTGGCCACCTACCGCAACTTCACGCGCGCGGCGCGCGCCTGCCACCTGTCGCAATCGGCCTTCAGCGCGCTGGTGCAGACACTGGAGGAACAGGCCGGCAGCCGGCTGTTCGAACGCACCACGCGGCATGTGGAGCTGAGCAGCGACGGCGTGCGCTTCGAGCAGACCGCGCGCCGGCTGCTGGCCGATTTCGAAACCGCGTTCGAGGACCTGCGCGCGCACGCCGAGCGGCGCAAGGGGCGGGTGTCGATCGCGGCGCTGCCGTCGCTGGCCGGCGGCGACTTGCCGCCGCTGCTGGCGCAGTTCCGCGCGCTGTATCCGGGCATCGCGCTGGAGCTGTTCGACCAGCTCGCCGACGGCTGCATCGAACTGGTCCGCCAGGGCCGCGCCGACTTTGCGCTGGCCCCGGCACCGGCCCAGGACGAAGACCTGCGCGTGGAGCCGCTGGTGCGCGACACCTTCCACCTGGTGTGCCCGGCGGACCATGCGCTGGCGCGCAAGCGCCGCATCACGCCGCAGATGCTGGCGGGCCTGCCGTTTATCCAGCTGTCGCGCACGACCAGCGTGCGCCAGCACCTGGACGCCGCGCTGCATCCGTTGCGCCTGACCAGCGTGATGGAGGTGGAGCACCTGGCGACGGTGGCGGCGCTGGTGCAGGCGGGGCTGGGCGTGAGCGCGGTGCCGTCGCTGGCGCTGTTTCAGTTCCGGCGCGAGGGGCTGGCGATCCGGCCACTGCAGCTGCCGTCGCTGGTGCGCGATATCTGCCTGGTGCGGCTCAAGGACCGCGGCGACTCGGCCGCTGCAGCCGCGATGATCGACTGCCTGCAGGCGTTCTACCGCGGCGGCAAGCCGCCCGCGCGGCGCTGAAAACCCGCCAGGAGTGGCACGCAGAATTGGGTACGCTTTGCCGCCGACGACGGCTCAGAAGTGCCCGAGATAGCCGCCGTCCACGGCCAGCACCTGCCCGGTGACATAGGACGCGGCCGGCGACGCCAGGAACACCACCGCCCCCGCCACTTCCTCCGGCTGGCCCCAGCGGCCCAGCGAGGTGCGCTGGCGCAGCCACTCGGCCACGCTCTCGTCCTCGACCATGGGCTGGTTGGGCTCGGTAGCGAAGTAGCCCGGGGCGATCGCATTGACGGTGACGCCGTGCCGCCCCAGGTCGGCCGCCATGGCGCGCGTGAGCGCATCCAGGCCGCCCTTGGTGGCGGGGTAGAGCACGTCGCCGGCACGCGCGACCTGGCCCGCAATCGAGCTCACATTGACGATGCGCCCGTAATCGCCGCCGCGCATGCGCTGCGCGGCGAGCCGGCACAGCGCGTAGGGCGCCACCAGGTTGGTCTCGAGCATGGCGCGCAGGTCGCCGGCATCGAGCTGCGCCATGGTGCTGCGGTTGCGCGCGCCGGCATTGTTGACGAGGATGTCGAGCCGGCCATGGGCGGCGTCGATGCGGTCGAACGCGGCAGCCACGGCGGCTTCATCGGTGATATCGAGCACCAGCGCCTCGGCGCTGCCGCCGCGCGCGGCCAGCGCGGCGACGGCCGCTTGCACGCGCTGCGCATTGCGCGCCACCACCAGCACATGGGCGCCGGCGTCGGCCAGCCCGGCGGCAATCGCCAGGCCCAGGCCCTGCGCGCCGCCGGTAACCAGCGCCACGCGGCCGTGCAGCGAGAACGGGGTACGGGAATCGGGGGAGAGGGTAGGAGTAGCCATGCGGGGGACTATACCGCAGCCCCCCTATCCGCGGCTTTCAGCGGATCAGCTTGCCGGTGGACGAGACGATCGACATTTCCACGAACGACGAGCCGGTATGGCGCTCGGCGCTGTAGCTGATCAGGATGCCGCCAAGGTCGTAGTCGCGCATGCCTTCCAGCGCCGTGACCAGGCGCTCGCGCGTCAGGTCGGGGCCGGCGCGGCGCAGCCCTTCGACCAGCACCTTGGCCGACATGAAGCCCTCCATGCCGGCGTTGGACGGCTCCACGCCCTGCTGCTTGGCCAGGCTGCGGTATTCGCTGGCCAGCGTCATCTGGCTGGAGTTGGTGCCCGGCACCACCTGCGTGATGATCAGCCCGCGCGCATCGTCGCCCAGTTCACGGATAAAGGAATCGGCGGCGTTGTTGGACAGCGTGACGAACTGTGCCTCGCTGCCTGCGCGGCGCAGTTCGCGGATGATGCGCGCCGCCTCGGAGCCCGAGCCGATCACCAGTACCGCCTGCGGGTTGGCCTTGTTCATGGCGGCCACGCTCTGGGTGATATCGCCCATGGGCCGGGCAAAGCTTGCCGTCGCCGCCGGCTGCACCCCGCGCGCCTGCAGCGCGGCGCTGTAGCCTTCCAGCACGTCCCGGCCAAAACCGTCGTTGGCGTAGAAGATGCCGATGCGGCTCATGCCCGAGGTGGCCAGGTGGTTGATCGCGCGCGCCACCTCGTCCTGGTACTTGGCGCGCACATTGAACACGTAGCGGTTGACCGGCCGGTGCAGCGTGATGGCGCCGGTCAGCGGCGCCACCAGCGGCACCTTCTGCGCGGCGATGATGGGCAGGATGCTTTCGTTCTGCGGCGTGCCGCGCACCATGAAGAGCGCGAACACCTTGTCCTCGTCGATCAGCTTGCGCACATTGTCGGGCGTGCGCTTGGCATCGAAGCCGTCATCGTGGGTCACCAGCTCGATGCGCCGCCCGGCCACGCCGCCGCTGGCGTTGATGGTGCGCAGGTACACCTGCGCGCCGGCGATCTGCTCCTTGACCGAACCGGCCACCGGACCGGTGACGCCGGCCGACTGGCCGATGCGGATGGTGTTGCGGGTCACGCCCGGTTCCGCAAGGGCCGTCTGTGCGGCCCATCCCAGCGTGGCGGCCAGCATGCCGCACGCGATCCATTTCGCTTTCATTGTCTCGCCCCCTTGCGCCTGTGCGGCTGTCCTTCATTGTGTATGGCGGCGCGGCATGCACGGCCGCGCGCCGTTACGCAAGTTACCGCATGCGTCTCATGGGGGCAAACCGGGAAAGATCGGAGTGTTGCAGCGGCATCACACCGGAACCGCGAAGGCGGTTCCGGTGCGAGCCGGGGCGCGCTAAAGGATGCGCGTCAGGGCGCGCCGCAAGGGCGCGCGGAAAGACATGCGACCGCGTTGAACGACAATAAGCGACGATACGCCGACGGCTCAGGGGAAAGCCGGCACAGCCGGGTCCAACCCCGCAAAGCTGGCTTCCGGATGCGCGTTCGCGAGCAGGGTTTCGATTTCCTCGACACGGCTGCGCGGCACGTCGACCATCAGCAGGATCTTGCCGGCCTCGATGTCCTTCTCGAATGCACGCAGCCGGCTGTTGGGTGCCGAACTGCCGATCATGCTCGAGGCCCACGCGCCAAACACCGCGCCCAGCACCGCCAGCACGCCGACGAGGCCCCACTGCGGGGTGTCGCTGACGATCGGGAACATCGCCACCACGACGCCGGCCACGACGCCCACGCCGCCGCCGACCATCAAGCCCATCTCGGCGGCATGCACGATGTCGGAGGTCTGGAACAGGTTGGCTTCATGCAGGCCGGTCATGTCGGAGCCGTCGCGCGCCACGAAGTGGATGTGGCGGTTCTCGAGCCGGGCAAGCAGCAGGTCGTCCATGGTGCGACGGGCACTCGCCAGGTCGGGCAACAACCAGAAGATGCGTTTGCGCATGTCTCTCTCCTTTTTCAGGCCGCACCGCCGGTGAGTTTGAGCCTGGTCAGAAAGTACCGCTGGCGGCGCGGGGTTATTTCTTTGTACGCCGTTCAAGGGGCCAGCGCAAGGCGCGTTTCCGTGCCTGCGCACCCTCGCCGCGGATGTGATGCGCACGTGCCCCCGCACATGCGGGGCACGCGTCACGTCAGGCGGAAATTCGCAGCAAAGCGCGTCAGAAAGTGATTGGCAGGCGCAGGTTCACCTGCAGGTCGGGGGTGTCGCGCGTCAGCCCCGCACCCACTGAAAGGTTCACCGTGTAGCGGTTGTTGAAGCGGTACGAATAGCCCACCAGCAAGGTGCCCTGGGTCACGCGCACCGAGCCCGGCACGGTCTGGCCGTTCTGCTTGGTCGGCCAGATGATGGCCTGGTCATAGCCGATGCTGAACGACGCCTTCTCATTGAGCGACAGGCCCATGCCGAAGCTGAACTCGAAGATGTCGCCGGGGGCGATCTTGCCGAGATTCTCCTTCTCGCCGTTCAGCACGGTGCGGCTCACGTTGTCGCGCGCAAAGTTGTGCAGGTAGCTGAAGGTGCCGAAGAACACCGCCGGGTCGGTCGGCAGCAGCCAGGTGATGCCGGGCTGGATCGCCTGGAAGCCGGTGCCGGTGGGCAACCCGAGCGGCAGGCCGGTGCCGGTGGCATTGCCCACGCAGCGCGTCACGCAGTCGGTCACGACCTCGAACGGGTCGGTGCCGGTATTGGACTTGTAGCGCAGCCAGCCGACGAAGTACGGAATCTTCTCGTTGCCGTAGTTGAGCTGGTAGCGCACCGTCGCCTCGACGTCGCCGATACCGCTGCCGCTCGCATTGAACACGCGGTCGACCGCCGTGCCGGTGAAGACCTCGCGGCTGACTGTCTGGCCCGATGAGTGCACGTAAGGCACCTTGGCTTCGATTTCCAGCCGCTTGGTCAGGCCGTAGCGAAACGCTACCGACGGGATGTAGGTCGAGGTCTTGACTTCGCGCACATCGACCAGGCCGATCAGGATGGCCGGGATGACCGTGTAGCCGACCAGCGCGACGCGGTTATTGGACGAATAGCCGTACTGGAAGCCGGGCTCGATCACCAGCTTGCCCTGGGCGGTCAGCACGCCGGGCTGGTCGATGATCGGCGCGATCTCAGGCGGACGGCGGTCTTCCTCCGGCGGGCGGCCCACGGGTTCTTCCAGGGCCACGGTCTGCCGGTCGGCGGACTCGCCCGCCTGCGGACCCTGGGCCATGTCCTG
This sequence comes from Cupriavidus sp. FW305-26, assembly GCF_058787975.1. NCBI lineage: Bacteria > Pseudomonadati > Pseudomonadota > Betaproteobacteria > Burkholderiales > Burkholderiaceae > Cupriavidus > Cupriavidus sp. FW305-26. The sequence continues at coordinate 68,182 of NZ_JBYTAH010000027.1, read as the reverse complement.
CGGTGGCTGGAGAATGATCTGCTGCGGGTTGTTGACCGCGTTGGGCGCTGACTGGGTGGCGCTGGCAGCGGCCGCCGCGGTAGCGGCGTTGGTGGCATTGTCGGACGGCGACACGCCTGGCCCCGCGCGCTGGCCGCCGCGCTTGTTGGCCAGCACCTCGGTGCCGATCACGTTACGCAGTTCGCGGATCAGCGCCTCCTGTTCGGCCAGCGCCCGCTTCATGGCGTCGAGCTGGGTGGCCTGTTCGGCAAGCTCCTTCTGCAGTGCTTCCAGTCCGGCTGCGGGTGGTCCCGCATCCGGCGGCGTCTGGGCCTGCGCCAGGCCGCCGAGCAACAGTAACGTCGAGCATCCCGCATTGCGAATGCCCTGCATCGACCGCTTCTTCATGACGTCTTCCTCCCCCGGGACGGCAGGCTGTTCTTGCAGGAGCCTGCGACCTGTACTGCCCGATGCCTCGCTACGACTACCTCATGCTTGCGGCCCGCATCAGCGCGTTGTTCAGCGTGGTGTTGGCCAACTGCGACCGGAATGCCTGCAGCGTATTTACGCTTGCGTCGATTGTCATCAGGCTCCGGATGCTCTGGTTGTTCAAGGTGTTCTGGATCACGGTCGTTGGCGTCCCCGCCAGCGATCCCACCGATGCCGCATTGCCCGGGCCGTTCTGGATCACGTTCAACAGCCCATTGCTCACGACCTGACCGGTGGCCGTATTCACCACCGCCGCCGGCAAGCCCGCCGCACCGCTGGCGCCCGAACCGGCCCCGGACGTGCCGGTGCTGCTGGCCGAGGCGCCATTGGCCGCCGAGGTGGCGCTCCCATCCGAACCGGCCGCGCCCGCCGCCGCCAGCGCGTTGGCGACCGCCGCATTGGTGCTGGCAACGATGGCCGGGCCCAGCGTCGAGGCAAGCCGCGCAGCCTGGTCGGCGGTGATACGGCTGACATCGGGGATGTTAATGCTGGTGGCAACCACCAGGGCCCCGTTGATGTACACCGCGCGTTCGATACCGAACGAAACCTGCAGGCCCGGCACTTCGAAGCCGCCCCGCATGTCGTCGAGTTTTTCGTGTGCTACCGGTTTCCAGCCGGCCATGCTGCCGCGTGCGGCAGCCAGAGGGTTTTGGTCCTGCCCGTCGCTCGAGGGCATGGCCCCCTGCAATGGAAGCGCCGACGCGTCGAGGGCGTCGGGCTGTGGCAGCATGGTGGCCTGCGCCGTGCCGGCACAGGCCAAACCGGCCCCGAGCAGCATCGCCGCGGCCGCATGACCGGCGCTGCGAGGGGCTGCTGGGGTCGGGAAGGAAGTCTGCAACATGATGCGTTCCTCAAAAATCGCCCGCGCCATGCTTGGGCATGACGGTGAAGAACAAGCTATCCCGGTTGACTCCCATCCAGTAAGGACCGCTCGGCGCAACGCGCCAGTCGGCTGCAAGGTTGAACCGCGCCCGTTCGGTGCGGTTATGGATCACGAACAGCAGCTGGCTGTCCCAGATCTGCTCGAAATGCTCGCGTGACATCGCGCGCGTGCCGCGTGCGGGATCGCCGATCAGCACGCGGTCGCCCTTCACGCCCTTGACCACCACGAAATGGTGGTAACCATTCTCCACGATCAGCACGATGGCCGGCACCTGCGTCTCTTCCAGCTTGGACAGTGGCAGCTCGTAGCCGTCGGCCTCATAGCCGAGCGCTCCCAGGAAGCGCTTCATGTCGAGCAGCGAGAACCCCTCGGCGCGGATCTTCTGCTGGTCGCCGTTGAGGTACATGTTCTGGAAGACCGTAGCCTCGTTCATCGGATGGCCATACTGGTAGCTCAGCAGCGTGGCCACCGCGGCCGAGCCGCAGCTGAAGTCGAACTGCTGCCGGATCGTGGACTTGAAGCGAGCCTCGCGCACGCTCGTGACCCGGACGTTGTAGGATTCGCCGACCGGCCCGTATATCAGGGTGTCGGCAGCCTGGGCACATGGAACGCCCCCCGCGGCCAGCAAGAACGGTACAGACGCCCACAGGTTTCGCAGCGGCTTCATTGCTTGAACTGGACGTTGACGATAGTGGCGTTCTGGATCAGTACGTTGGAGCCCGAGTTCTGGATCGCGGTGGGAATCCCTGCCGCATTCGAGAAGGCCCCGTCCGCGATGTTGTTGGTGCCGGACAGAATATTGACCGCGGCGTTGTCGGCCACGGTACCGTGCAGGCGCATATCGTTGACCGTGACCTCGGCGCCGCCACGGATGTCATCCAGTTTAGACACGGGTACGGCTTTCGCCACCCCTCCGAACAAGGAAGTTGCGGCCGTCGGCTGTGCGGTGATTGCAGCCGTGTCCGGGGCTGCGCCAGAAGCAGCGCGCGCCGCTGCCATGGCGGCGTCCAGCCCTGGCGGCTCAGCGTGCGCCTGCAGCACTGGCCAGGCGAGTAAGACCGTCGCGAATGCGCCGACGGCGAAGCGGACCGATTGCATGATGTCGTCTCCCCTTGCCTGCCGGCCGCCCCCATCCGGACGGCTGCAAGGCAATCAGGCTTGCTTGGGGCATGACAGGACCCGCGCGCCCGCACACAGGATGCGGGCCGGGCCACATGCCCGGGGCCAGACCGTGGCTGCACGCCTTACCGGTTGCCGCCGACCTGCAGGTTGGCCTGAACGTTCACGCTTTGCTGCACGAGCGAGGCAGCGCCGCTGTTCTGGTTGGCCATCATGATGCCCGCCGCCGTTTGACCAACGCTGGTCATGGTGTTGGACATATTGAAGGTGCCCGCGTCAACAATGTTGTAACCGCCATTACCGCCAGCGCCGCCGACTGCGCCGTTGCCGGTGCCGCCAGTGCCGCCATTGCCAGTGCCGCCCGCGCCGCCCGCGCCGCCGGTAGCACCCACCGCACCGTTGCCAGCCGTGGAGCTGCCATTGGAGGCCGAACTCGTTGCGCTGCCGTTCGTGGCCGAACCGCCAGTACCGCCCGCGCCGCCAACGCTGGCTTGCGTGCCGCCCGCGCCGCCGGTGCCGCTTGCCGCGCCCGCCGTTGCGGTCGAGGTCGCCGCGCCGCCCGCGCCACCGGCACCGCCGGTGCCGCTGCCGGCTCCGCCGGTCGCGCCTGCAGCTGCCGTTCCGGCACCGCCCGCACCGCCACTCGCGGTACCTGCGCCGCCCGAACCGGTGCCTGCGCCAGCCGTGTTGGTACCGGCCGCTGCGCCGCCTGCGCCGCCTGCGCCGCCAGTGGTAGTGTCGCCACCCGCACCGTTGGCATTGCCGCTGCTACCACCTGAGCCGCCGGCCGAACCTGCCAAGCCGCCCAGGGCGCCGCTGGCACCCAGGCCACCACCGCCGATCGCGCCGGCACTGCCGCCGCGGCCGCCGGCGCCGAGCGATGCGCTCAGAGCGCCGCCGCCCTTGCCATAAGCATCGCCGCCGCTGCCGCCCTTGCTGCCCGCTGCGGAGAGTGCGCTGCCGCCATATGCCTTGCCGTCACCGCCACTGCCGGCCCAGCCAATCGCCTTGCCGCCGGCACCGCCATTACCAGCGTTGGCGCTGCCGTTGGTGGCGTCGCCATTGGTGGCGCTACCGTTGGTAGCGCTGCCACCGGAGCCGCCGCTGCCGCCGTTACCGCCGTTGCCGCCGTTGCCGCCGCGCCCGCCTTCGCCGGTACCGCCAAAGCCATTGCCGCCCCGGCCACCGGCTGCACCATTCGCGTTACCCCAGTTGGTGGCGTAATTGCCGATCGGGCCAATGCTGTTGTTGGAAACCGTGCCATTCAGCTTGCTGATCGCCAGTGCCTTGCTGGTGTTGAAGGCGTTGCTTACGCTGGAGGTTGCGCTGCCACCGTTGGAGCCCGCGTTGCCTACGCCCTGGTCAAAGTCGATCCTGCTCCTGTTGTTCGAGTTGGTCGTGGTCTTGGTCTTGTTGACGCCAACCGTGGTGGTTCTGGTGTTGGTGCTGCTGTCATTGGCCTGGACTGCGGTCGAATATTCGTTTGCCGCCGCGCCGCTGCCACTCTGCGTCGAGGTCGCTGTGGCGGTTTGCGTGTTGTCGCCGCCACCTCTTACCACGTCGTTGTTATTGGTCGGATTTGCCCAGGCCTGTCCCGCAAATGCCATGGCGATAGCCGACGCCAGTAAGGTCTTTTTCATACGAAGCTCCCAGGAGAATTGCACAGTGTCACAGCGGCTCAGCCTCCGGCCGGCGCTCTTGCGAGGAACGACGGCTGGAGGTTCAGGTCCGGCACCCAGCCAAACCAGACTCCCCTTGCGCATAATCGGTGCCAGCTGCGCCACCTGCGGCGCCAACTCCTTGTATTACAAGGCCCGCCCGGCACTCTGGCGGGGACTTTCCGCGGCTTTGCGCGACGCTTGCCGCCCTCGCCGCTGTGCACGGCAGACGACATGTCACACCGCTGTGACACGGCCACTCCCGGCCCACCTGGGGGGGTTCCGGGGTGGTCGGAAAACGCCTTATTTTTCAGGGTCTTATGCAGGCAGCCAGAATTTGCCCGAGGCGCGACCTTACGTATCGGGACTGAAACACGGCATCGAGGGTGCCGTCGTCGCCGCCCGTGTGGGGCATCTCCACATTGCTGCGGCGGCGCCCCGATGTCCTGTTCTCGCCGCACGGCACAACCCGCTCCACCGCACCGGCGTTGTCCATCCCAGCAAGGCATGCAGCGGCGCCAGACCGACTTCACCCGCGCTGGCGCAGCCAGCCAAGGGTCTCGGCGCAGACGAGATGCATCGCTGCAACACCGCGCCGGCGCAGTTGTCCCGCAAGCGCCACTGCGGCTATCCATGCTAGGCTCTATGTCTGATTTAAAGTACATTAGAGGCATTACAGACTTGTCATCTCTCCGCAAGGGAAACCATGAGTGAAGCCGTCGTTCCCCTGTATCACCAGATTTACGTGGTATTGCGCCAGCAGATCGTGGAAGGCCGCTTCGGCCAGGGCCCCTTGCCGGGCGAGATCGACCTGGCCAAGCAGTTCCACGCCTCGCGCGTGACCATGCGGCGCGTGTTCGACCGCCTGGTGCAAGAAGGCCTGGTGCGCCGCCACCGCGGGCTTGGCACCTTCGTCAACCCGCATCCGGTGCGCCCGGCGACGGCGGCCGGCGAGGAACGCGGCACCAGCCTGCTCGACAACATCATCGACATGGGCCAGAAGACGTCGGTGAAGGTGATCTCGATCGACGAAGTCCATGCCACGCCCGATGTGGCCGAATCGCTGCAGATCGAGCCGGGCGATCCGGTGGTGAAGATCGTGCGCGTGCGCCACTACCGCAACCGGCCGCTGTCGCATATCACCGTCTACCTGCCCGCCGACCTGGGCCGGCCGATCACGCGGCAGTCCCTGGAAGAGCGGCCGGTGCTGCGGCTGCTGGAGGCCGGCGGCGTGAAGCTGGGCCGTGCCAGCCAGGTGCTGTCCGCGCGCCTGGCCGACGTGGTGGTGGCGCCGCTGCTGGACGTGCCGGTAGGCGGCGCGCTGCTGGCGGTGCGCCGCGTGGTCAAGGACGCGGCCGGACGCCCGGTCCAGTTGCTGCTCGGCCAGTACCGCCCGGACCGCTATGAATACCGCATGGAGTTGTCGCCGGCCGGCGTCGACAGCGCCAACGTCTGGGTGGAAAGCGAAACCCGCCCGGGCCTGCGCGACTGACTCCGCGGACCGCCGCCGACTTCCCGCAGGCGGCGCAGCCAGGGATGCGCCACGTAACGTTCCGGGCGATACTGCGCATCTCTGATCACATCAAGCGAGGAGCCGTCGCCATGCCCGTGTTCTGCCTGGTCCCGTCCAGCCCGACCCGTCTGCCTTCGATCCCCCGCCGCGCCGCGGTGCAGCGCCTGGCCATGGCCAGCCTGGCCGCGTGCGCGCTGGCCCTGCCGCTGTCCGCCGCGGCCCAGGGGCAACCCCAGGTGGCCGGCGGCAAGCCGATCCGGATCCTGGTGGGCGCGCCCGCCGGCGGCACCACCGACACGCTGGCGCGCACCATCGCCCAGGAAATGTCCCAGGAGCTCGGCCAGCCGGTGGTGGTCGAGAACCGCCCCGGCGCCGGCGGCAATATCGCCGCCGACCTGGTCGCCAAGAGCGCGCCGGACGGCAGCACGCTGCTGATGAGCTTCACCAGCCACACCATCAACGCCACCCTGTACAAGAAGCTGCCGTTCGACCCGGTGCAGGACTTCACCCCGATCACGCTGGTGGCCACCGTGCCGAGCGTGCTGGTGGCCACGCCTAAGCTGGCGGCCAGCAATGTGCCCGAGCTGATCCGCCTGGCGCGTTCCGAACCGGGCAAGCTGAACTTTGCCATCGGCTCGGTGGGGTCGTCGCTGCATATGGCCGGCGACATGTTCAAGATGATGACCGGCACCTATATCGTCAACATTCCGTACAAGGGCACCTCGCCCGCGCTCACCGACGTGCTGGCGGGCCAGTGCGACCTGATGTTCGCCAGCACCATCAACGTGCTGCCGCATGTGCGCGCGGGCAAGCTCAAGGTGCTGGGCGTGACCAGCCCCGCGGCCCTGCCGCAGTTCCCGGGCGCGGCGCCGATCGGCGCCACCGTGAAGGGCTTTGAATCGAGCGCGTGGTTCGGCCTGTTCGGTCCGGCCGGCATGCCGCACGAAGTCACTCAGGCGCTGTACCAGGCCGCGCGCAAGGGGCTGGAAACGCCCGCGGTGCGCAAGCGCCTGGAGAACGACGGGGCGCAGCCGATGGGCACGCCGCCCGACGCCTTCGCCGCCTTCGTGAAGCAGGACGTCAGGCGCTGGGCCGCCGTGGTCAAGTATTCGGGAGCCTCGCCGGAATGAGCCACACTCCCGCCACGCTGGCGCAGAAACTGGTGGCGCGCGCCGCCGGGCTGGCGCATGCGGAGATCGGCACGGTGGTGATCTGCCGGGTCGACCTGGCGATGTCGCACGACTCCAGCGGCCCGCGCCGCGTGGCGCCGCTGTTGGAAGAGCTTGGCACCGGGGTCTGGGACCCGTCGCGCTATGTGGTGGTGACCGACCATTTCGTGCCGGGCGGCGATGCCCAGGCCGAGTCGATCCTGCGCTTCACGCGCGACTGGACGCGCCAGTCCGGCGCCCACTTCATCGACGCCGAAGGCATCTGCCATGTGGTGCTGCCCGAGCGCGGCCATGTGCTGCCGGGCCGCCTGATTGTCGGCGGCGACAGCCACAGCCCCACCGGCGGTGCCTTCGGCGCCTATATGTTCGGCGTGGGCGCGACTGAGATGGCCGGGGTGCTGGCCACCGGCGAGATCTGGCTGCGCGTGCCCAATACCATCCGGCTGCAATGGGACGGCCAGCTTGCAGCGGGCGTCTGCGCCAAGGACATGATGCTGTTCCTGTGCGCGACGCTCGGCATGGGCGGCGGCCGCTATGAGGCGCTGGAGTACACCGGCAGCGCCGTCGCCGCGCTGCCGATGCAGGAGCGCATGACGCTGGCCAACATGAGCGCCGAGCTGGGCGCGCAGACCGGCCTGGTGGCGCCCGACGCGGCCACGCTCGGCTGGCTGGCCGAGGCCGGCGTGCCGGCGCAGACGCTGGCCGCAATCGACCTGGCCCACTGGCGCACGGACCCCGATGCGCCGGTGCTGGCCACACACCGCTTCGACGCCGCGGCACTGGTGCCGCAGGTGGCGGCGCCGCACTCTCCGGCCAACAGCGCGCCGGTAGACCAGGCCGCCGGCGAGCCCGTGCAGATCGCCTACCTGGGTGCCTGCACTGGCGCCAAGCTGGAAGACCTGCGCATGGCCGCGCGCGTGCTGCGCAGGCGCCGCGTGGCAGCGGGCGTGACCCTGCAGGTGGCGCCGGCCTCGCGCCGCGACCAGCTGCTGGCCGAGCAGGAGGGCACGCTTGGCATCCTGACCGACGCCGGTGCCACGCTGCTGCCCAACGCCTGCGGCGCCTGCGCCGGCTATGGCGCGGCGCGCTTCCCGGCGGGCAGCCGCGCGATTGCGTCGACGGCGCGCAACTTCTCCGGGCGCATGGGCGATGCCGGCAGCGCGGTGTGGCTGGGCTCGCCGATGACCGTGGCCGCCAGCGCCGTCACCGGCCGCATTACCGATCCGCGCACCCTGCTGGAGTAACGCTGCGGACCTGACTTCGTGCCCGCCTGGCGGGACAGACTTCTTGCATGACCCCTGCTATCGCCCCCGACCCCACTGGCCGCCTCTGGCGCTTCGGCGACAACATCGACACCGATGCCATGGCCCCCGCCGTGCTGATGAAATCGCCGCTGCCCGTGCTGGCCCGGCATTGCCTGGCCTCGCTGCGCCCGGAGTTCCCCGGCAGCGTGCGCCCCGGCGACGTGCTGGTGGCGGGTGCCAACTTCGGCATCGGCTCCTCGCGCGAGCAGGCGCCGCAGGCGCTGCGCGCGCTCGGCGTGGGCGCCGTGGTGGCGCAGTCCTTCGGCGGGCTGTTCTATCGCAATGCCATCAACCTGGGCCTGCCGGTGCTGGTCTGCGCCGACACCTGCCGCCTGGCCGACGGCGCGCACGCGGTGCTGGACCTGGCGACGGCACAGCTGCGCCTGGACGACGGCAGCCTGGTCGCGTGCGAACCCATCCCCGACTTCCTGCGCGCGATCCTGGCCGCCGGCGGGCTGGTGCCGCACCTGAAGGCGCGCCTGGGCAAGGGCTGAGCGAACCTCAGCGCGCAGGCGGCGGCGCCGCCGCGCGCAGCAGGGCCAGCGCCTCTTCATCGCTGGTCTGGGAGAAATCCAGGTAGAAGGCGCCAACCGCGCCGAAGCTGGGGGGCGTGTTCAGGCAGATCACCTCGTCGGCCGCGGCCAACAGGCTGGCCAGCCCCTGCTCCGACCCCACCGGCGTGGCCGCCACCACCCGCGCCGCCCCGGCCATGCGCACGCCTTCAAGCGCGGCGCGCATGGTGGCGCCGGTGGCCACGCCGTCATCGACCACGATCACCGTGCGCCCGGCGCGCTCCGGCACCGGCGCACCGCCGCGATAGCGCCGCTGGCGCCGCGCGATCTCGTCGAGCTGGCGGCCGCGCTCGGCATCGAAGCTGCCGCTTTCCACGGCGCGGCGCGCCCAGGGATCGTCATTGACCACCGTGTGCGGGCCGCCGCCGCCGGCATCGCCCTCCACCACCGCGCCCAGCGCCAGCTCGGGATAGCCGGCAGCGCCGATCTTGCGCACCAGCAGCACGTCCAGCTGCGCGTCGAGCGCGCGCGCCACCTCGAACGCCACCGGCACCCCGCCGCGCGGCAGCGCCAGCACCAGCGCGGGCTGGCCCAGTTGTGCGGCGCCAAAACCCAGTTCGGCCAGGCGGCGGCCCAGGTACTGGCCAGCCTCGCGGCGATCGGTAAAGCATGGAGGCAACGACATGGCACGCTCCGGAAGGTCAGCGGCACTCAGGCCCGCGCTGCCCGCAAAGCAAGCGGCGCAGGCAACCCTCAGCCAATATAGACCCTGCCGCGGACGGCGTTGGCGCAAGTCGCCGGCGGCAGCCAGGCGCTCGCAACGCCGGGCAAGTCGCCCCGATTGGGCGCGATTGCGCAACAGTGTGTTCAGGCTGGGGTGGCTGACTGCGCCGCGCTGCAGCATTAGGATGGCTGCACGCGTTGACAACGCCGATCCGCAGTTGCCGGGTGCAGTGCCCGACCCTTGAGAATGAGCCTGACATGACTTCGCCATCCAACACCCGCGCCGAGCTTGCGCGCCCCGACCATCAGTCCGCCCCCGAAGCCGGCCCCCTGGCCGCGCCCGACATCCCGTTCGGCTCGCTGGAAGCCGCGGCAATGGCCGAGCTGCCATACACCTTCCGCCCGGCCGGCACCTGCACCCGCTACTACAACGAGTTCTTCGGCTGATCCGCGGGCGGCGCGCCCGACCCCATCACGGTCTCGCATAGCGCGGCCAGCCGCGCGGCCATGTCGCGCGCCGCGGCCGGCAGGTCCGGCTGCGCGTGCAGGCTGAGCTCGACGTCGGGCACCGCGGCGGGCCAGCCGCCGTCCTCCAGCACCTGGTGCTGAGCCGTGGCCAGGCGCCGCGGCAGCAGGGTGACGCCCAGGCCGTCGGCCACCGCGGCCAGGATGCTGGCCAGGCTGGCACTGACAAAGGCCACACGCCAGCGCCGTCCGCCGGCGTCGAGCGCGTGCGTCATCTCGCCGCGGTACAGCCCGCCCACCGGAAACGCCACCAGCGGCACCGGGTCGCGCGCCACCGCCGGACGGCTGCGGCTGTCGATCCAGCACAGCGGCTCGGGCCAGCTGGCCAGCCCCGGCGCCTGCCCGACCCGCTGCTTGACCAGCACCAGGTCCAGTTCCCGGTCCTGGAAGCGCTGCCACAGCTCATGGCTCATGCCACTGGTCACCTCCAGCCGCATGCCAGGCCAGTCATCGGCAAACCCGGCCAGCACCGGCGTCAGCGGCCGCGCGGCAAAGTCCTCGGGCACGCCGATGCGGATCTCGCCCTGGCCGGCGCTCTGGCGCAGCTGCCCCACCGCCTCGGCCATCAGCTGCTGCAGGCGGCGCGCGTAGCCCAGCAGGCGCTCGCCCTCGGGCGTGGTGGTGACATAGCGGCCGCCGCGGTCCAGCAGCACGCAGCCGAGCTGGTCTTCCAGCCGGCGCACCTGCTGGCTGACCGTTGACTGAGTCAGGTGCACGCGCTGCGCGGCGCGGGTAAAACTGCCGCTTTCCGCCACGGCGACAAAGCTCTGCAGCAGTACGGGATCGAGGCGAGGGTCCTGCATGGCCGGTTATCCATTAGTTTCTCCACTGCCGGCGATTTCATCATTTAATTTCCCAATTACCAAGCCCCGGCGTACAGTTGCACGCTGCCCCGGCCCGCGTCCCACAACTGCCGGGCAAGCCCCACGAAGACCCATGCCGCCCGACTCGCGAGCATGCACTCACTTCTTTGCCAACCATGACCACTCACCAGGAATTCATGCGCGAGGCGGTTCGCCTTGCCGCGGCCAACCGTGACCGTGGCGCGCGCCCTTTCGGTGCCGTGCTGGTGCTCGACGGCGAGGCCGTCGCCACCGGCGTCAACGACATCGTCCACAGCCACGACCCCACCACCCATGCCGAGATGGAGGCGGTGCGCGCCGCCGCGCGCAAGCTGGGCCGCCCCGACCTGCGCGGCAGCGTGGTCTATGCCAGCGGCCACCCCTGCCCGATGTGCCTGGCGGCGATGACCATGGCCGGCGTGCAGGCGGTCTACTACGCCTTCGACAACCACGATGCCGCGCCCTACGGCATGTCGAGCGAGGCCGCCTACCAGGCACTGCGCCTGTCGCTGAACCCGCCGCCGCTGCCGCTCACGCGGGTGGCGGTCGACCTCTCTGCGGCGCAGCTCTACGGCCCGCGCGCGCCCCGTGGCTGAGGGCGCGCGCGGCACCACCCCGCGCTGGCTGGTGCTGGCCGCGGTCGCGGGCATCGGCCTGAACCTGCGGCCGTTCCTGACCGCGGTGGGGCCACTGGCCCCGGCCATCCGCAGCGGCACCGGCCTGAGCTACCAGGGCATGGCCTGGCTGACCTTGCTGCCGATGCTGCTGATGGGCGCGGGCGCGTTCTTCGGGCCGGCCATCCGCGAGCGGCTGGGTGCGCGCACCGCGGTGCTGGGCGCGCTGGCCTTGCTCGGTGCCGGCTGCGCGCTGCGGCTGGGCGTGGCGGACGGCACCTGGCTGATCGCCTCGGCCGCGCTGTGCGGGCTGGGCGTGGCCGTGGTGCAGGCCGCCTGCCCGGGCCTGGTCAAGCAGGAATTCCCGGGGCGCGTGGCGCCGGTGATGGGGCTGTACTCCGCCGCGCTGATGGGCGGCGGCGCGCTCGGCGCGCAGCTGTCGCCCTACGTGACAGCATTGGCCGGCAGCTGGCGCGATGCGCTGGCGCTGTGGGCCGTGCCTGCGCTGGCAGCATTGGCGCTGGCCTGGGTGGCATTGCCGCGCACCGCGGCGCGCGGCCCCGCGGTGCCGGCAAGCCGCCCGGCGAGGGCAACGCGCGCGCTGTTGCGGCGTCCGCGCACCTGGCTGCTGATGGCCTGCTTTGGCGTGATGAACGGCGGCTATGCGTCGCTGGTGGCGTGGCTCGCACCGTTCTACCAGGACCACGGCTGGAGCGCTTCGGCGAGCGGGTCGCTGGTGGCGCTGATGGCGGTGGCGCAGGCCGCCGCGGCGCTGCTGCTGCCGGTGCTGGCCGCGCGCAGCCTGGACCGCCGCGCCTGGATGGCGCTGGCACTGGCCATGCAGGTGGCGGGCTTCGGTGGACTAGCGCTGTGGCCCGACGCCGCGCCGCACGCGTGGGCCGTGATCGGCGGCGCCGGCCTCGGTGGCTGCTTTGCCTTATACCTGGTGGTGGCACTGGACCACCTGCCGGACCCCGACAGCGCCGGCGCGCTGAGCGCCCTGATGCAAGGCGGCGGCTTCCTGCTGGCGTCGCTGGCGCCCTGGATCACCGCCATGCTGCACGAACGCACCGGCGGCTTCGCCGCCGGCTGGTGGTACCACCTGGCCTGCGCCGCGCTGGTGGGCGTGCTGACCATGCGCCTCGATCCGGCGCGCTATGGCGTGTCGCTTGCGCTGCCGCCCGTGCGCGCGGTCGCCCATCAGTAAGTCTTGTAGGGCAGGAACTTGCCCGACATCTCGATGCGCACCCGGTCCCCGTTGGGATCGGGCTCGCGCTGCAGGTCCATGCGGAAGTCGATCGCGCTCATGATGCCGTCGCCAAACTCTTCATGGATCAGCGCCTTGAACGTGGTGCCGTACACGCTGATGAGTTCGTAGAAGCGGTAGATCAGCGGATCGGCCGGCACCTGCGTCGGCAGCGAGCCCTTGTACGGCACCTCGCGCAGCCAGGGCTCGGCCTCGGGCGGCAGCCCGAACAGCTCCATCACCGCGCGCGCGCCGGCGGCGTCGAATGCCATCTGCCCCAGGCACGCCGCGGTTGTCCATTCCTTGCTGCGGCCGACGCGTTCGGCCACCTGCGCCCAGGCAATGCCGCGGGTGACCTTGGCTTCGATGATGAGGTCGGTGACGTCGCTGCGGTTCATGCTGACTCCATGACAGGGGTAGGTTGGATGGAACCACTCGGACTGCCACGGCGGCAGGGTAGTCATACCACCCCGGCGTCAGCCCATGTCAGCGTGTCAGCGCGGGTTCGACGATGGCCGCGGCATCCGCGGGCGCCATCTCCTGCGGCAGCGCGAACAACGCCGCGGCGGGCGGCGACAGCCCCTGCAGCCATTGCAGGGCAAGCACGATGAGCATGACCGGCATGACGCCTCCTTCAAGCACACGAGGCCACTTCCGACTGGTATAGCCCATGGCGCAAGCTTCATGCCATTTCCGCCCCACCGATTTGCGCGACTGAACGCACCGTGATGGCGCCGCGACGCCACCAGTGCGCCCCCAACCGGGCCATGCCGAGGCATCGCGCACCGTTGCAGCGTACCCGTTTCTGCGTGCCCGGCCAGGCCGCCCACAAAGGGTGCGGCGCCTGCTCCGGGATCCGTTGCCTTGCGAGAATCATTTCCCGTGTAACGTCACATTACCTCCAACCCGGCACGCGCAGGCCACGCCATGGGCCTGCCGCCATGCGCGCAACGCCTTGATACGCAAGGGCTTCCGGGATGCCGCGCGCCCGGTGCGGGGCTGCGCCCGCTGCAAAACCCCTTGTGAGACAGCCTTACAAGTGCAAGCACGCGCAGCGGGGCTGGCTCGCTACATTGAAGCCATGTCCAACGCGAACCCGCCAGGAGCCCATATGAAACGCGCCCTCTCGCTGCTGGTGCTGCTGTCCACCACGGCCGCACTGCTGTCCGCCTGCATCGTAGTGCCACCGCGCGGCGGCCCGCCGCCGCGCCACCACCACTACGACCGCTATTGACCGAGCCAGCGGCTTCGAACCGCTTCCAACCGCCCCAAGGAGAATCCACATGAAACGCCAGCTCCTGATTGCCGCAGCCGTCCTCGCCACGGTCGGCACCTTCGGACTGACCGCCCCCGCCGAGGCTCATCCGGTGGCGGTCGCCCACGGCTATGACCGTCCGCCCCCGCCGCCGCGCTATGAACCGCACCCCGCCGCGCGCCGCGGCCAGGTCTGGGTGCCGGGCCACTGGACCGCCACCGGCGGGCGCTACGACTGGCGCGCCGGCTACTGGAAGGCGCAGCGTCCAGGCTACCGTTATGTGCCCGAGCGCTGGGTGCGCGGTCCGCACGGCTGGGTCATGCGTCCCGGCCACTGGGCCCGCTGACGCCTGCGCGGACGAACCTGCCGGCCGGCCCCGGGCCCGCCACCCTGTCCTCCCGGCAGGCGGTGGCAAGTCCGGCGCAGGTCGGTGCAGCCGGCGCCGCAGCGCTCATCCCGAGGTGGGAGACGTCTCTCATCCAGAAGCACTAGGCCATGCGCCCGACCTGCCTGAAAATCAGGCAGGCCTATTTCGAAAACACATATGAAAGCGGCGTTTCATGATTGGAGCAATCCGCCGCAGATATATTACCGATACCCCACGATGGGGTTAAGAATACTACTTTCAGGGGGTACAGATAATGCTATCTGTTTCAATGCTGCAACCAAATTAAATCCCGATGTCACATCCGTGAAACCTCCTGGACCCCGCATCAGCGCGGCGTTTGCGGAACCTGGACCGGTGCGTTCGGATGATTTTTGAAAGGATTATGTATGTCCTTTCATTCCCACCCACACTCGTACCAGACCGGCTCGCTTGCATTCCATTCAACCAGCCCATAAGATGAATTTAAGCCGATTTAGGAGCGAGAATCTTTCGGGTTCGGGTTCGGGTCAACCTTCCAGCCACCGACAAGTTCCATCCAGAAAAACGGGACTGCCGGAGCATGGAAGCATGGGGGTCAGACAAGCAGCCAGTCGCCGCAGGTGACTGCTGTCCTGCAATGCCCTCCATACGCAAAGCGCCCCGCATTCCGCCCCCGAGTAACGGGGAGTGAAGTCAATGAACGCGTTGCTGATCGAGGAGCATCCACTGCTCCGGCTCGGGCTGTTGCAGATGCTCGAGAACATCCAGGAGTCTGCCCAGGTTGCCGCCATTGCGCCCGCGGACATCGCCAGGCTGGACACCCGGCACCACAACGCAGACCTGCTCGTATTCGGCATGCCCGCCGATGTGGGGTCTGGCTGGCCGCAGCTCGAACAGGCCCGCGAAGCACTGTCGCCGCAACGCATCCTGATCCTGGCAGACATCTTGCCATTGCATGTGCCCAACGCGGACAGCGCCCGCGGCGTCTGCGGCTGCCTGCCGAAATCCGCTTCGCTGGCGGTGATCGAGGCGGCCATCCGGCTGGCGGTGTCAGGCGTGCAGGGGCTGCTGTTCTCGGCCGAAACCGGCTCGATGCCGTCGGCGTCGCGTTCGGCCATGCCGGCCGTGCAGTCGCTGGCCTCGGCCGCGCCGCTTCCGCTGAACCCTGCGCACGCGCTCACAGGCGAGCAACTGTCGCTGGTGGCATGCGCCGGCACGCCCGGTGCCGCACGCACCACCGTGGCGGTGCGCGACCTCACCGGCCTCCGGCCGGGGCAGCCGCTGTCGGCCCCGGCTGCCACCAATGCAGCCCCGCTGGTCGAGGAAGAGCCCAGCTACGACGAAGCCGAAATGCTGAAGATCACGCCGCGCCAGTACGAGGTGCTGGTGCTGCTGGCACGCGGCTACCCGATCAAGACCGTCAGCCGCATGCTCAATATCTCGGTGGCAACTGTCAAGAGTCACGCCTGCACGCTGTACCAGCGCCTGAAGGTACGCAACAAGGGCGAGGCCGTCTATGCCGCCCTGCAACGTGGCGCGACGCTCGAGTGGGTCAGCGGCGATGAACGCTTCACGCGCGGCAGCACCGCGCGCCCTGTGGTTGCGTCCCGCACCGGCGAAGCCGCGCTCCAGGCCGCCAGCCCGGTGCTGTAGTTCAGGACCTTGCGCCGCGCCCGCACCAGACGGGCCGGCGCAGGTGTCTGCCATCTGCCGAACATTGGAGGGGTCACCATGCCGGCAAGCTCGTTCCTGCCCACCGTTTCGGTGTGCATCTACACGTGCGACCATCCCGAGCAGCTGCGGCACACGCTGCAATCGGTCGCTGATTCCACCATGCCGGCGCACCAGCTCATCGTCACGGATGACAGCAGCGGCTACGACACGCGCGAGATGATGCGCCGGGACTATCCGGACATCACCTATCTGGAAGGCCCGCGCCGCTCCAGGGCCGCCAACCGCAACCGCGCCCTGCGCGCGGCCACCGGCTCGCACGTACTGTTCCTGGATGACCAGACGCTGCTGGGCGCAACCTTCCTGCAGCAGATGACCGAGTCCGTTGCCGACGACCATCTCCGGCGGGCCACGGCCGGCTGCGCGACGCCGCTCATCCTGACCGGGACCGAGGTCTGCCAGGGGCGGCGCGGCGTTCCGCGCAAGCCGGCGTTCCTGGGCCACCCGACGCTGGACTACCGCCGCGGCGAGCGCCTGTGCTCGGTGCTGTTGCACAGCGCGGTGTTCCCGCGCGAGCTGTTCGAGAACCTGTCGTTCGACGAGCACCTTGCCGTCGGCTACGACGACCTGGAACTGGCCGGACGCGCGGTGCAGGAATTCGGCTACCGCATCGAGATGGTCCCGAGCGCAGTCAACCAGCGCTTGCCGTCGGTGTCGGCCGACCGGCCATGCTCCGCCAGCGACGCCTCACGACTGTATGTGGCCTGCCGGCGCTATGACCATGGCCCGCAGCACCCACTGAAGACGGCAGTGTTCCTGCTGTTGGCCCTGCCGCACGACCTTGCGCACCATCTGCGCGCAGCGGGTCTGCGCGGCGCCGGCACCTTCTATGACACGGCGACTTGCCTGTGGCAGCTGCTGCGCGGCCCGCGAGCCGCCGGGCGCCAGGGTGCCGCCGGTCTCGGCGCACCGCTGCCGCGCGACTGACAAGCGCACAGGCCCGGGGAGCGTACCCATTTCTGCGCTGCCCGCCCACGCGTGCGCGGCGGCGCACCTACTCGAGGGGTGAGGCGGCCAGCGCCGCGCTGGAATGGTTCAGGGTAGACGAATGCACGACACGCAGCGTGCGCTTCCGCGGAGGCAACCCCGCACGGCGCGAGGCGGTCAGCGGCCTGCCAAACGGCCGGCGCGGCGTTCTGCCCCGGGCACGGCAGGCGCCAGCCCGATACGGCCCCTTGCATATGCGGCCTACCTCATCTCTACCTGATTTTCGTCGGTGCAAAATACCAGATAATTAATGATACTAATGTGCAACCTGTTCTGCCCCACATCACCGCTGTTGTTAGGAATAAAACTGCCATTTTCTGTTTTTAAACTGATGATGAGAGTGCCCAATCATGTAGTTTGCGTCGAGAGCAAGCTTGGTGTCCGGGTAGATGTTCCTGTTTTCGATGGTGTGAGTAAACGCGGCGCCTGCCGGCCCCGCTTCGACAGGCACGACCGCTTGCGCACGGTGATGCGGGTCTCGCCCGTCACCGGATCGGCGTCGATCTGCCGGTAATGCCGCACTGTGCCGTCCTGCCACGGTGCCGCGTGCTCCCACATTGCGGCCTTGACCGGGTACAGCAACCCGCGCACATTGACAAAGACGAAGGCGCCGATGCCAAGCGCAGCCACCAGCACGATCTGCGGCGCCGGCCCGCGGATACGGATGCCCGCATTCAGCCACGCAACCACCAGCCCCACCGCACCACCCAGCAAGGTCTCGGACAGCGTGTGGTAATTGCCGGACACCAGTTTCACCGCCATCGCGAGCCCCAGCGCCAGTCCCGCAAACCAGCCGATGCGTGCCACGCGCGGGCTCAGCGCCGAACCCAGCAGCATCAGCAGCACCGGATACGTCGCCGCGGTCAGCATGGCGTGGCCGCTGACACTGTACAGGCCGAGCTGCGGCAGGTACCAGCCGCCGTAATCAAACGCGAACTTGGCAGCCCCCACCAGCGCGGAGCCAAGGCTGAACGACACCAGCCATCGCAGCGCGCTGCGCCATGCGCCCCCCACGGACAGCGCTAGCGCAATGACCAGCGCAACGGGCACCAGCAAGGTAATGGTGCCAAGCTGGATCAGCGACGGCCAGTGCATCATCGCCGCATGGCGCCCGCGCAGTCCTGCGCCAGGCCGGGCATCACCCCGCCGTCGGCGTCCCGCCCGGCACCGGTCGGCAGCGTTGCACGAAGCATGACCTCGCGCAGCACCTGCGCAGTCAGGGCAATCTCGGCGTCGGTCAGGGTGGGATGCACCAGCAGCATCAGGCTGTTTTCACCCAGCAGCCTGGCGTTGGGCAACCGGTGCGGCGGGCGCCAGCCCGTGTAATCGAACGCCTTCTCGAGATAAGCCTCCGAGCAGCCGCCCGCATAGCAGGGCACGCCGCCTGCCTGGATCTCGGCCACGATGCGGTCACGGCTCCAGCCATCCCTTAGCCATTCCGGGCGGACGAATGCATAGAACTTGTACCAGGCTGATTGTGCATCCGGTGGGCAGGCGGGCAACCAGACCGCAGCACATTGCCGAAGCGCGCCGGCAATGACCTCCGCATTGGCAGTGCGCTGCGCTGTCCATTGCTTCATGCGCGCAAGCTGGATGCGCCCGATCACCGCCTGCATTTCTATCATGCGCCAGTTCGTGCCGAAGGATTCGTGCAACCACCGGAATCCCGGGGGGTGCTGACGCTCATAGACAGCGTCCCAGCTCTTGCCATGGTCCTTGTACGACCACATGCGCAGCCAGAGGTCCCTCGCGCTGGTCGTCACCATGCCGCCCTCGCCGCCGGTGGTCATAATCTTGTCCTGGCAGAAGGACCATGCACCCACGTCCCCGATCGAGCCGACCGAACGCCCTTTGTAGCGCGCACCATGTGCCTGGGCACAATCCTCGATCACCTTGATGCCGTGCTCGCGCGCCAGCGCCATGATCGGGTCCATGTCGCAGGGTATGCCGGCAAGGTGCACGCATATGACGGCTCGCGTCCTTGGCGTCAGAACCTTGCTGATCGTCGCCGCCGAAAGATTGCCGCTCGCAAGATCGACGTCTGCAAATACCGGCTTTGCTCCCGCATTCACCACGCTTGAAATGCTGGCGATGAACGTTCGCGGCGTCACCACGACCTCGTCGCCAAGGCCAATGTCCAGCGCCTTCAGCGCGACATCGAGCGCAAGTGTCCCGTTTGCCAGCGCGATCGCATAGGGCGTCCCGGCCCACCTGGCGAATTCCTCCTCGAACTTCCGGCATTCAGAGCCGGTCCAGTAGTTCACCCGGTTCGACAGCAGCACCTTCTGCACGGCAGCCGCCTCGTCGGCAGTGAAACTTGGCCAGGGAGAAAAACTGGTATCCAGCATGGTGGTCCACCTCAGTAATGAAAGTCGGAGCGGGTGCCCTGCACGAACCCGACCGGGTACCGGGAACGCATCCATCTAACCAGACTTGCATGGGCAGGTGAAGGCCGCCATGTGGCCTGGATCACTCAACTAAGGCGCAAAGGGCGCGGCGGGCGCCACGCCCTTTGCGCCACCTGCCGCTGCGTACGCAAACCCACGTTGCTGCGTTGCCAGGGACGCACCAACAACAATAATTGTTTCAGTCGGGAATGGTGTCGAAAGCACCCAGTCGCTGACGGGTAAACGGGCAAATCGGAAGCCTCTGAAAGGGCATGTCCCTTCCAGAGGCCACCAGCCGGTGGAGCTGCCCATAGAAGAAGCCTTAAGACAATGCATAACCGTGCGCAACCTTCTTTGTCCGCCCCGCAAATGGGGCGTCCCTATCGCAGCCTGGTCGCCGCCAGGCCCCTGCCCGTTCTGGTGCGCGGAGGTTCCGGCCAATGACCAAACCGCTCTCGCGCTGGCTGATTGCCCTGCCAAGACGTCGCAAAGTCGCGCTGATGATTGCGGCGGACCTGCTTGCGCTGCCGCTGTGCTTTGCTTTCGCACTATTCCTGCGCGCCGGCAACTTCGAGTTGCTGGCACAGTACGGCATCACGCCGCCGCTGATCATTGCCGCCTGCACGATTCCCGTGTTTTCGCTCAGCGGACTGTATCGGACCGTCGTCCGGTATTTCGACCTGAAAGTCCTTTGGACCACCGGCACCAGCCTGGCCGGCATCGTCGGACTCACCTATGCGCTGTCGTTCCTCATGCACCTCGACCGGCTGCCTCGCACCGGCCTGCTGATCTACTGGTTCATCGCCTTTTCCTATGTCGTGATCTCGCGCTTCGTGGCGCGCGCCTTGCTGACGCGCACGCGGCAGAGCCTGCAGGCCCGCAACGAGCGCGCCAGCTTGCGCGTGGGGATATTCGGCGCCGGCGAGGCCGGCTTCCAGCTCGCCATCGCCATGCGCGCCAGCCTGGGCCACAAGGCCGTCTGCTTCTTCGACGATGACTTCGCGCTGGAGGGCAAGGTCGTTGCCGACCTTCCAGTCCATCACAGCAACCACGTGCGCAAGGAGATCCAGCGGCACGCCATCAATGAAGTCGTACTGGCCGTTCCGTCCCTGCCAATCGAGCGCCGCCGCCAGATCGTCGACAAGCTGCACCGCTATTCGGTCAGCGTGCGCACGTTGCCCTCTCTTCTCGAGCTTGTGGATCGCAAGATCACCGTGCAATCGATTCGGGATATCAGCGTGGAAGACTTGCTGGGCCGTGACATCGTCCCGCCACGGGTAGACCTGTTCGCCAAATGCACGCAACGCAAGACGGTCATGGTGACCGGTGCGGGTGGCTCCATCGGCAGGGAGCTGTGCCGTCAGATCGCTTCGCAGGAACCCCAGCGCCTAATTCTCTTCGACCACTCCGAATATGCCCTCTACGCGATCGAACAGGAACTGCGCCAGCGCTACCCTGACCTGCAGATCACGGCGCGGATCGGCTCTGTGTGCGACGCCACTGCCGTGTCAGCCGCACTGCGCGGCCAGCAGGTCGACACCATCTATCACGCCGCCGCCTACAAGCATGTGCCGCTGGTCGAAAAGAACATGCCCGAAGGGATCCGCAACAATGTGCTGGGCTCCCTGACCATTGCCGATCTGGCAGACCATTTCGGCGTTCAGACCTGCGTGCTGGTTTCCACCGACAAGGCGGTACGGCCCACCAACGTGATGGGCGCCAGCAAGCGCATTGCGGAACTCGTTTTCCAAGCCGCAGCCACGCGCCCCAACACGCGGACAACGTTCGCGATGGTGCGCTTCGGCAATGTACTGGGCTCATCCGGGTCCGTGGTACCACTGTTCCGCAAACAGATCCGTGAGGGCGGGCCCGTCACGATCACGCATCCGGACGTCATCCGCTTCTTCATGCTGATCCCCGAAGCAGCCCAGTTGGTGATCCAGGCCGGCGCGATGGCCAAAGGTGGGGAAGTCTTCGTGCTGGACATGGGCAAGCCCGTCCGCATCATCGACCTGGCCCGCACGATGATCGAGATGTCCGGCCTGACGGAAAAGACGCGCAAGAACCCCGCCGGGGACATCGAGATCAAGGTCGTGGGGCTGCGCCCGGGAGAGAAGCTGTTTGAAGAGCTCCTCATCGGTGGTGAGGTGACGGCCAGCGAGCATGAGCGCATCTTGTGCTCGAACGAACCGCTCATCGCGGAGGCAGAGTTGCACGAGATGCTTGAGCGCCTCTTTGCCGCCTGCGATACCCGTGACGAACTCGAGATCCAGACCGTCATTCAGAGCCTGGTAGTCGAGTACGCGCCGTACAGCTCACTGGAGTCGCCGGGCCGTAAGGTGGCGGCGCCCTCGCAGCGGGAGCCGAGCCAGCCGTTGCAGCATGCACTGCGCGGGGTTGCATCGCGCCAGCAGCCGCCCCCGGAGATCGGCACCGACCCGCAACTCGCAACACTGTCGAATTCAAGCAAGGCGAGCTGAAGCCGACCGGCATGAGCCAGTGCGAGCCAATCCTGCGTTCGCTGACACACGCGGGCCCGTTGCGACCGCACTACCACGCGGGAATAATTCCTTTAACGAAAAAAGGAAGGCCTCGCAGGCAAATGCTGGGGCCGCCAGGGGCAATATCTCAAGGCGAGTGTTTCTGAGAAACCAACTATGGAGCGTTGTGAGGAATCATGAGCCAAACCAAGCCCGTGCCAGCTATCACCGCTGAAAGCGAGACCAGGAAGGCATATCGCACCATATGCTCGGAAAATCCGCAGATAGCGATCTCATCCAAAGACTGGTGGCTTGACTCAGTCTGCCAGAATGGCGAATGGGACGCGGCGATTGTCATGAAGAATAACAAGCCAATTGCCGCACTCCCTTACTACACCGAACGCAGGGGGCCACTCATAATTCAAAGGATGCCAAAGTTGACGCAAAGCTTTCAGCTCTGGCTAAATTATCCGTCGAATATATCCGAGCACAATCGCATTGATTTTGAAATGGAGGCAGTCAGGGAAATCGTGGCACTGCTCCCAAAATCACATGTCGTTAGCTTCAATATTCATCATTCCCTCAGAAATCTATTGCCATTCTATTGGAAAGGATTTTCCGAGGCTGTACGTTACACTTACGTTATCGATGACATCGCCGATCTGGACGGTGTCTTCAGCCGGTTCAACAGCGCCGCGCGCAACAAGATTCGCAAAGCAGAGAAAATTGTCAAAACACGCTTCACCAATGATGTATCAGAATTCTACGCCATCAACAAAAAGACCTTTGATCGCCAGGGCATGAAAATGCCATATTCCTTTGGCTTTATAGAAAGACACGACCAAGCCTTGCTGGAAAGAAATGCAAGAAAGATTTTCACGGCCGTCGACGATGACAACCAGATACATTCCGCGCTTTATTTAACGTGGGACCAGAAGTCCTCTTATGTCCACATGGTCGGCGAGGACCCGAAGCTGCGCACAAGCGGTGCCGGAATAAAACTAATCTGGGATGCCATTCAATATACCCGGAACGAGTTGAAATTAAACTGCCTTGATTTCGAGGGCAGCATGATTCAGTCTGTTGAATCGGTGAGAAGAAGCTGCGGAGGACAGCAACGCACGTTCTCCAACATCTCAAACCGGTTGTTCGCAGCATTACATATGGCTCGCGGTGTATTTCGCCAGGCAAAATAACAGCCAGAACCGTTGCGCAGAACTCGTGGCCGCCAGGAGACGGATTGGCAAAAAGTCGCGCTACCTGACGCCGGGTGCCCCACGTGCCGCGCTCAGGCCTGCTTCGCCGCGCAGCGGTACTCGTTGAGATAGCGGTACTTGCCGTAGTGATTGTGCGAGCGATACCAGCGGCCCTGGACGTGGAGACCGTTGAACAGCACGCCCTCGACCTCGGCACCCGCCCGGCGGATCGCCTGTTGGGAGGCCCGCAGCTCGCCCGCGGTTGTCATTTCCGCGCGCGCCACCAGAAACACCGCGTCTGCCTTGCCGGCGAGAATGCCGGCGTCGGCAGCAGCCAGTACCGGTGGCGTATCGATCACAACCAAGTCATAGCGCGACCTCAGTGCATCGAGCAGGGCGCCCATGCCCGCGCTCTGCAGCATGTCGGCCGCGTGCGGTGCTTCCATACCGGTCGCGATGAAATCAAGGCCCTTCACCACCTGACGCCGCAACGCCCGGTCCGGCGGCATGCCCATCAGCACGTCGGCCAGACCGGGGCTGCGCTGCACGCCGAAGCAATGGTGCAGGCCACCGCGGCGCAGGTCGGCGTCGATCAGCACCACGCGGCAACCGCTGGCGGCAATGGCGGCTAGGTTGGCACAGATGAAGGACTTGCCGACGCCCGGCGACGGGCTGCTGATCACAACGACACGGTTGTCGCTGCCTGCCAGCGCGGACTGCAGTACGGTGCGGAAAATGCGCAGGCTCTCCATGGCAGGATCCTTAGGCATCACGCGCGCCAGCAGGCCCGCATCCTCCATGCCCGCCGACTGCACCTGTGCCTGCTGTGCGCTGAAGGGAATGGTCGAATAGACGGTCATGCCAGTCTGTCGCTCGACCTCGTCGGCGTCGTTGACGCCGCCATCCAGCGAGTGGCGCGCAATGATCACCAGTAGACCCGCAAAGAGGCCGAGTACTATGGATAGGCCGGTGATCAGTGGGCGGTTGGGACTCTCCGGCTTGACCGGCACGCCGGCGGGATCGACCAGGCGTGCGGTACCGACCTTGCTGGCCTTGATCAGCTTGAGGTGCTGGATGTCATTGAGCAGGGACTGCAGCATTTCAGTGCTGACCTTGACATCGCGCATGAGGCGCAGCACGTGCTGCTCGACGTCGGGAAGCTTCTGGATCTGCCCGGCAATGGCATTGATCTGTGCGTTGAGACGACCGATCTGGCCATCGATGGCTTCAAGTGCCGGGTGGCCGTTGGTAAAGCGCGTGGCCAGCTCCTGGCGCTGCCGGTGCAGCTCCTGCAGCCTGGTCTGGATCTGCATCGACTGAACCAGGACCAGCTTGGATTCCTCGCCCAGGTCGATCGTGCCGCGCTGGCTACGCATCGCGTTGTAGCGGGTTTCGGCTTCCTCCACCTGCTCTCGAAGCTGCGGCAATTGCTGCTCCAGGAAGGCGAGTGACTTCTCCGCTTCGGCGGCTTTGCGGCGAACGTTCTGGTCGACGTACGCACCGGCGATCTCATTGAGGATGGCCGCGATCATCGTCGGCGAATTGCCATTCAACGATACGCCGATCACGCCGCTCTCCTTTCCGCGCTCAGAGATCATCAACTGTTCTTGCAGCCTGGCAATGGCGGTGGCGCGTGGCAGGCGGCGCAGCACAAATTTGCAGCCGGCGCGGCCATCGAGATGGCTGACCAGCAGGGTAACCGTGCCGCGTCCCGTAGCAATCGTCAGGGGCAAGCCCACGGTGCCCGTCACCTTGGTATCGTCGCTGTCAAAGGTGACACGGAACTGGTTGCCCCCCAGCGCGGTGAGGTAGATCTTGCTCCCCTCCATCTGCGGCGGTACTTCGAGCCGGGCCACGCTGATCGATTCCTTGCCCCACGCGAAGCCGCCCCAGCCGAACAGGCCGGGCGTGGACAGGCCGGAACTGAAGCTTGCGAGGCCCCGGCCGATCAGGGGGAAATAGCGTGCTGCGGCCTCGATATCGAGGCGCAGGTCGTCAACCGCCTTTCCTACCACCATCCGGGACCGCAGCAGTTCAATCTCCGCCGCTGCAACCAGCTTGGCGTCGAATATCGGCGAGATGTTGGTTGCCAGCCTGCCAGCGCTGGCATCGCCATTGATGTCTTCCACTTGCACCAGGATGTCGGTGCGATAGAGAGGCGTCGCCAGGAGGGCATAGAGCATTCCGACACAGATGAACATGCCTGCCACAGCGAGAAAGGTCCAGCGGTAGCGCAACAGCACATCGACATGGACGGTCAAATCGAGCGGGTCGCGCCCCTCGTCCCCGGCATCCGGAACGCTGCCATGCATGTTAACGACTTTCATGTTCCCTTCCTGTGACGATGGCTGGCACTACCCCTTTGCTCATTGACCAGATAGTACGGATACACGCTGACGCTGGTGCGCTCTTGTTTACTGCGCATTGCGTCATGCAAGCTGCTCACGCATTCGCCGCAGCACCCATCCCACGATAGCCGCATCCTAGAAAGCCATGTCGCCGGCATCGGTGCGCCTTCGCACATTGATTGGAAGTGGCCCGTCGCATGCAGTCTGGTGCGGCACGGCTCCATCGATTGGACGATAGCCGTCAGAACGATGTCGCTTTCGACTTCGATTCCATTAGTGTTGGCAGCGACATCTGGGCACGCCGGAATTAGCGACAGGAAATGGTTCATGTAATTGCCCGCATATGTGTGGGTCACAACAGTCTTCACCCGTCTGGAGATATACGGACTCCTACAATCGATAACACGGGTCATCCGCCCAGCTCTGTCATCTCGTCGCCGGTCCGACCTTATCGTCCTCTTCGATTCACCACAACGAAGCAGATTCCACCATGCCGAGCCCAATCGCCAAAGACCTCATCGACCGGATCA
Source organism: Cupriavidus sp. FW305-26 (assembly GCF_058787975.1). Classification (NCBI taxonomy): domain Bacteria; kingdom Pseudomonadati; phylum Pseudomonadota; class Betaproteobacteria; order Burkholderiales; family Burkholderiaceae; genus Cupriavidus; species Cupriavidus sp. FW305-26. Next base: position 42,325 of record NZ_JBYTAH010000027.1, on the reverse strand, counting down.
AGAACCGGGAGTCCATTATCGGCATCGTCGGCCTGGGCTATGTCGGCCTGCCTTTGATGCTGCGCTACTGTGCGATTGGATTCCGCGTGCTGGGTATAGATATCGACGGGAACAAGGTCGACAAACTCAATGCCGGCGAGAGTTATATCGAGCATATCCCCGCACGCGGCATTGCCCATGCCCGCGAGACCGGATTTGAGGCGACTACGGATTTCGAGCGCGTGGGCGAGTGCGATGCAATCATCCTGTGCGTGCCGACGCCGCTCAACAAGCATCGCGAACCCGACATGAGCTTTGTCATCAATACGACGGATGCCATCAAGAAGTACCTGCGCATCGGGCAGGTGGTATCACTGGAAAGTACCACCTACCCCGGCACAACCGAGGAAGAATTGCTGCCGCGCTTGCAGGAAGGCGGGCTGGAGGTGGGCAACAACATCTTCCTGGTCTATTCGCCGGAACGCGAGGACCCGGGCAATGGCAAGTTTGAAACCCGCAGCATTCCCAAGATCGTCGGCGGACAGACGCCGGGCTGCCGCAAGGTCGGCATTGCGCTGTATGAAGCGGCGATCGACCGTGTGGTGCCGGTCAGTTCGACCAAGGCGGCCGAGATGACCAAGCTGCTTGAGAACATTCATCGCGCCGTGAACATCGGCCTGGTCAACGAAATGAAGATCGTGGCCACGCGGATGGGGATCGACATTTTCGAAGTCATCGATGCCGCCTCCACCAAGCCATTCGGTTTCACCGCGTACTACCCGGGGCCGGGCCTGGGCGGGCACTGCATTCCCATCGACCCCTTCTACCTGACCTGGAAGGCCCGCGAGTACGGCTTGCATACCCGCTTCATTGAGTTGTCGGGCGAAGTCAACAAGGCCATGCCAGAGTATGTCGTCGCCCGGCTGACGGAGGGGCTGAACCAGCAGGGCAAGGCGCTCAAAGGCTGCCGGGTTCTGGTGCTGGGCATTGCCTACAAGAAGAACGTCGATGACATGCGCGAGTCTCCCTCTGTCGAGATCATGGAACTGATCCGCGCTCGGGGCGCGACGGTCGCATACAGCGACCCGCATGTCCCCGTGTTTCCGAAGATGCGCGAACACCATTTCGAGCTATCGAGCGTGCCGCTTGACGGCGAATCGCTATGTGGCTTCGACGCCGTGGTGCTGGCCACCGATCACGATAGCTTCGACTATCTTCTGATCCGCCAGCATGCAAAGCTCCTCGTCGACAGCCGCGGCAGGTATCGCTCGCCAGAAGCCAATGTTGTCAAGGCCTGAGCATACGGGGAGCGCTATCGTGAAGCGATTCGCACTGATCGGCGCGGCCGGCTACATTGCGCCCCGCCACATGACGGCCATCAGGGATACCGGCAACCAGCTGGTGTCGGCCTATGACATCAATGATTCCGTGGGCATCATCGACAGCATCTCGCCCCAGAGCGAGTTTTTCACCGAGTTCGAGCGCTTCTATGACCATGCCTGGCGACTGCGTCGCCAGCCCGGCGCGGCGCTGGACTACGTCGCCATCTGCTCGCCGAACTACCTGCACCAGTCTCATATCTCAGCCGGCTTGCGCCTGGGATGTGACGTGATCTGCGAAAAGCCGCTGGTACCGACGCCCGAGTTGCTCGATGAGCTTGCCCTGGTCGAGCGAGAGACCGGTCGGCGCGTGTTCAACATCCTGCAGCTGCGCCACCACCAGGCCATCCTCGACCTCAAGGACAAGGTCGGCCGTGAGCGCAACGGGCACAAGCACGAGGTCGAGCTGACCTACATTACCTCGCGCGGCAAGTGGTATATGGAGAGCTGGAAGGGCGACACGCGCAAATCCTTCGGCCTGGCCACAAACATCGGCGTGCACTTCTACGACATGTTGCACTTCATCTTCGGGAGGGTGCAGCACAATGTCGTGCACCACAGCACGGACAACAAGGCGGCCGGCTACCTCGAGTACGAGAATGCGCGTGTGCGCTGGTTCCTGTCGGTCGATGCCGGCGACTTGCCCGCGGCGGTGAAAGGCAGGAAGCCGACCTATCGCTCGATCACCGTGGACGGCGCGGAGATCGAGTTCTCGGAAGGCTTCACCGACCTGCACACCGTCAGCTACCGGGAGGTACTTGCGGGCCGGGGCTACGGCCTGGATGACGCGCGCCACTGCATTGAAACTGTCAATGCGATCCGCTCGGCACGCCCGGCAGCGCCCCGCGACGGCGAAGCCCATCCTTTCCTGCAGCAACTTCTTGCCTGAGGCTCTAATGACCTACCAGATACATCCATCTGCCGTCATCGATGAGGGCGCACAGATCGGAGACGGATCGCGCGTCTGGCATTTTGCGCATGTTTGCGCCGGCGCGCGCATCGGCAGGCAGTGCTCGCTCGGCCAGAACGTGTTCGTTGGCAACCGTGTCGTCATCGGCGACCACGTCAAGGTGCAGAACAACGTCTCCGTCTACGACAACGTCACGCTGGAAGATGGCGTCTTTTGCGGTCCAAGCATGGTGTTCACCAATGTATATAACCCTCGCTCGCTGATCGAGCGCAAGGGCGAGTACCGCGACACTCTGGTGAAGCGGGGCGCAACGCTGGGCGCCAACTGCACCATCGTCTGCGGCGTGGCGATTGGCGAATATGCCTTCGTCGGCGCCGGCGCTGTCATCAACAAGGACGTGCCCGCCTACGCGCTGATGGTCGGCGTGCCGGCACGTCAGATCGGCTGGATGAGCGAATTCGGCGAGCAGCTCGACCTGCCGGTGCGTGGTGAGGGTGAGGCCGTCTGCCCGAACAGCGGGCAACGCTACGTCCTGGATGGCGCCAAGCTGCGCAAGGCTGCCGCCTGAGGTGCCTGAGGTGCCTGAGGTGCCTGGGACAGTGGCCAGGCTTGCCCGAATGCCGTCTGCAGAGGAGATCAGCAATGATCGAGTTCATCGACCTCAAAACCCAGCAAGCCCGCATCAAGTACAGGATTGACGCCGGCATCCAGCGGGTGCTGGCGCACGGTCAATACATCCTGGGTCCGGAGGTCGAGGAACTGGAGCAGCGGCTGGCGGACTATACCGGCGCCAGGTATTGCATCAGTTGCGCCAACGGTACGGATGCGCTGCAGATCGCCCAGATGGCGCTAGGGATCGGCGCCGGCGATGAAGTCATCATGCCGGGCTTTACCTATATTGCCACCGCTGAAACCGTCGCGCTGCTGGGAGCAAAGCCGATCTATGTAGACGTGGATCCGCGCACCTGTAACCTGGACCCGGCGGCACTTGAAGCCGCTATTACGCCACGCACCAGGGCCATCGTCCCGGTCAGCCTGTATGGCCAATGCGCCGATTTCGACCCCATCAATGCCATTGCCGCGCGCCACGGCGTACCGGTCATCGAGGATGCCGCGCAGAGCTTCGGCGCCTCCTACAAAGGCCGCAGCAGCTGCAATCTGTCCACGATAGCCTGTACCAGCTTCTTTCCCAGCAAGCCGCTGGGCTGCTATGGCGACGGCGGGGCGATCTTTACCAACGACCACGAGCTGGGCAAGCGGATACGCCAGATCGCCCATCACGGCCAGGAGCGGCGCTACCACCATGTCCGCGTTGGCGTGAACAGCCGCCTGGATACATTGCAGGCGGCCATCCTGCTGGCGAAGCTGTCAATCTTCGATGAGGAGGTGGCGATGCGCCAGCAAGTGGCGGCGCGGTACGGAGAGCTGTTCCGCCGCGGGGGAATCGAGGCCACGCCGCATATCGAACCACACAACATCAGCGTGTATGCGCAGTACACGATCCGGGTGCCCGATCGCGAAACCTTGCAGGACCGGCTGAGGGCCGCCGGGATCCCCACCGTCGTGCACTATCCGCTGCCGCTGAACCGACAGCCCGCGGTGGCCACTCCCCATGCCCGCCTGCCGATCGGCGACGCATTGGCGCGGCAGGTGTTGAGCCTGCCGATGCATCCTTACCTCGACATGACGAGCCAGCAGGCCATCTGTTCGGCGATTCTCCAACATGTCATGTGCCAGCCGGAGCGAGTTTTGCCTTGAACAAACAAACGCTTGCCACTGAGCCCAACGCGGCGGCGAAGCCGCGCGTGGGCAGGAGCGTTGGCCTGCTGGTCGGCGGGCAGGCCACCGCGCAGATACTCACCCTTGCGGCAGCGCCGATTCTGACGCGCCTTTATGCACCGCAGGATTTCGGCGCCGCGGCGGTCTTCACGGCCCTGCTGGCATTCTTCGGCGTTGTTGCCTGCCTGCGCTACGACTTGTCGATCGCGCTACCCGCCAACGATCGCGATGCCGAGAACCTGGTGGTGTTGTGCCTGCTATGCGTTGCGTCGACTACCGCGCTATGCGGGCTCGGCGTGCTGTGGTTCGGCGATGCGCTGATCCTGGCCCTGAATTGGTCGATCGACACCAACGTTCTCTGGCTGCTTCCCTTCGGCGTTGCTTCGGCCGGCCTCTACACTGTGATTGAGAGATGGATGGTCAGGATGCAGTACTTCGGCCAGCTGGCGCAGACCAGGCTGCTGCGGTCCTTGATCGGGAATCTGGTTCAGCTGGGCGGCCACGGACTCGGCGTCCTTGCCTTGATGGGCGGAACGGTGATCGGCAATGGCACCGGCGGACTGTTCTTCCTGATAAGGGAAGTCCGGCGCAGGCAGGGCCGCAATATCAGGCTGGTCCGAATCATTGCCCTGGCTCGCCGCTACAAGGACTTTCCGCTGTATTCCACCTGGACGGCCGTATTCAATGTGGCGGGCCTACACCTGGTCCCGTTGATCTTCTCGGCATTGTTCGGTGCTGCCGTGGTGGGCCACTTTGCCTTTGCACTGCGCATGGTGTCAGCGCCGATCACGCTGATCGGCGCCGCTATCGGCAGCGTCTTCTTCGCCCAGGCCCCGGCCGCCAGGCGGGCAGGCCGCCTGCCGGAGGTGGCCGAGGAACTGCGCCGGAAGCTGGCCAACGCCGGTGTCCCGGCGCTGGTGCTGCTCATCTGCGCCGGACCGGACCTGTTCGGCACCGTGTTCGGTGAACGGTGGCGCATGGCCGGCCACTATGCGCGCTGGATGGCACCCTGGATCTATTTTCAGTTCCAGTTTTCCCCGCTGTCGTGCCTGCCTGATGTGATGGAACTGCAGAAGCTGGAGCTGACCGCGCAGTTCAGCACCTTCGCAGTTCGTCTGGCCACGCTGGCGGCGTGTTACGGATTCAGCGTTCCGGCGGATCAAAGCATCGCCGCGTTCTCGGTGGTAAGCGCCTTGGCCTATCTCTGGATGCTGGCCTTGTTCATGTCGCGAGTAGGGGTAGGTCTCAGGGCAATGGTGGCGCACGATACGAGGCGGATCCTCATCTTCTGCGCCTTGGCGCTGCCGTCGTTACTGCTGTACAGCGGCGCGCCCGACTGGCGCTCCCTTGCTTGCGCGATTTACTTCCTGGCGCTCTCGGCACTCTGGCTGCGGCGTGCCTTGCGCGCGCCGCACGCCGGCACCGGTCGGGCATGAAAGGGCGACAACGATGGACATAAGGCAATTGCCGCAACGCGATCTGGATGCAAGTGAGTGCGACGACGCTCCCATCTTCAGGCAAGCATGCCCGTTTGTTCTCGGGTAGGCGATGGCCGGCGTCAAGCCTCGACCCGCGAGCAAAACGGCCGCCCTTTTTTCAGAGGGTGTCGTGGCGATGTTAACGGAGTAAAAACGGAGCAGAAGAAGTGCAGAGTCCTAACGTAGCCCACCTCACCTCCGTTCATCCACGCTACGATGATCGCATCTTTCTCAAGCATTGCCGTAGCCTGGCGGCCAATGGCTATCGGGTCTCGCTGGTGGTGGCCGACGGCAACGGGGACGAAAGCCGCGATGGGGTGCTCATCACCGATGTTGGCACCTTGCCGGGGCGTGTGAACCGCGTCTTCAGGACCACCGCGCGCGTTCTGCGCCGGGCGATCAAGCTGAATGCTGATATCTACCACCTGCACGACCCGGAGCTGATTCCCATTGGCTTGAGGCTGAAGAGCATGGGCAAGCGTGTCATCTATGATTCGCATGAAGATGTGCCCAAGCAATTGCTCAGCAAGCCCTACCTGGGACCGAGGCGCTTACGAGCGCTTGCGGGTGCCTTTTCCATGTATGAGAGGCAGGTCTGTCGCAGATTCGACGGCATCGTGGCAGCCACACCCTATATCAGGGACAAGTTCCTGCCGATTAATCCATGCACGGTCGACATCAACAATTTCCCCATACTCGACGAACTGGGCGGTCCCGTGCGCTGGGAAGATAAGCGTGCAGAAGTGTGCTATCTCGGCGGCATAAACTCAAGTCGCGGTATCCGCGAGACCCTCATGGCGCTGGAGCTGATGCGATCCGGGGCCCGACTGAATCTGGCGGGACGGTTCGGCGACCGGGCCCTGGAGTCCGAGGTCAGGGCGACCACCGGCTGGTCCAGCGTCAACGACCTCGGGTACCTGGACCGGGCCGGGGTGCGGGCCGTGCTGGAGCGGTCAGTGGCCGGCCTGGTGACGCTCCACCCGATCATCAATTTTCTCGATGCGTTGCCGGTGAAGATGTTCGAGTACATGGCAGCGGGTATTCCGCCCATTGCCTCCAACTTTCCGCTCTGGCGTGAGATTGTCGAGCAGAGCGACAGCGGCATATGCGTGGACCCGCTGGATCCGAAGGCGATTGCCGACGCCGTCGACTATCTGGTGACGCACCCGCATGAGGCGCGCCGCATGGGTGAGAACGGCCGCCGCAACGTGGTCAGGAAATACAACTGGGCGATCGAGCAAGACAAGCTCCTGCAATTCTATGAACGGCTTCTGGCGTGAAGTCCGTCGCCGACGCGTCGTTGCCCATCTGTGTGCACTCCGGCCGGCGCGTCCTGCGTGTGCCAGCGGGCTTGCCCGCCTGCGCAACCGCGCTCGCCAGAGCGGACCGGATTTTCCGCCAGAAGCAAACCCTTCCAGTCCGGGCTGCCATACCGCTGTGTGTTGGGTTGGACACGCACTGCGCTACAAAAGTAGCGGCGACTTTGATTAGATGGATAGGACGGCAGCAGACATCCGTGGCCGGGCCTTGCATGCGGAAAGGCACTGTCCGCGGCTTGTACGCCAGCGACTTCCACTGGCTGATAAACCGCGACGGATGCAATAGCGATCGGGAATTCCGTCCGAATTGACGACCAACACGGGAGGCAACAGGGCAATCATGAAGCGCAGGTACCTCTCATTCTGCGCCGGCGTGGTCTTCGTCACCCTCTTTCCGGGTTACTTCTACTATCACACCGCGGTTGCTGGCGGTTTCTTTCCGCCGGTGCTGGGCGGCTTCTTCGGCCCGATGTCGGTCGTGCTCGGTGTCCCGCTGCTGGCACTCGGCGCCGGCGCGATGATAGTCGGGCGCGAACGGTCGCTTTTTATCGATCAAGCTTTCATGCTGTATTTGCTGTTTGCCGTGGCATGGTCAAGCCTGCATTTCCTGCTCGGCATGGGGGCGCAGGGATCCCCCGCCGTCTATTTGTATAACCTCGGCGCGATGTTCCTTTGGCTGGTGGTCTACGCGGCAGTACGGAGCCTCGATCTGGACGGGAAGTGGCTGCGCTGGATACTTTCCCTTTCACTGGTCTACTTCCTGGCGATCGCCGCATGGCAATCGAATGGCCAGTTCTACGATACCGAAAGGCTTGCTGGTGATGCGGTGCGGGTCTCGGGCTATCAGGGGCTGGCCCGTTCTGCCGCCGTTGTCGCCCTGGTCCTGCTCGCGATGAATGCGGGATTGCGAGCAGCACTGATTACAGTGATTGCCGTACCCCTATTGTTCCTGTTAGGGGCAAGGTCCGAGTTTATGGCATTCCTCGTGGTGGCCGCAATGCTCATGGTGGTTCGGGAAGGCGCGTCGCGGACCACGCTGATCTGGCTTCCGCTGGGCGTTGCTGGTATCGCCTATCTCGCCATCAGTTTCCAGATCCTCGAGGGCAACTCGCGCATTCTGCAGCTTCTGGCGATCAAGGAATCGGCTTCCTATCAGGCAAGAAGCGAACTGATGCAGTACGCCGTCAGGATAATCATGGAGCATCCGCTGCTTGGAAGCTATGCTTCCGAGATGGAGATCGGCGAAATGGGAAGCTATGCGCACAACGCACTTTCGGCCTGGGTCAGCTACGGGCTCGCGGGCTTTCTTGGCTTTGTACTCCTGCTGGGCTGTGCCTTGGTACAGTCGGCCTGGCTGGCCAAAAAGGGCGGCGCATCGGATCCGCAGGTTGCACTGGCGCTGGCCTTCAGCCTCTATGCAGTGACGTTGGCGGCCACCGCCAAATCCGTCAACGACCCGATCTTCGCCCTGGCGTGGGGCGCGACGGCTTGCGCACTAGACAAGCGCCGGCGCACAAGCACGCCATCCCTGACACAGGCAGGGGTGCGCAGCCGCGAAGCAGAGCTGACAAAAGTCCGCTCTCCATCCCTCTGAACGATATCGTCCTTCCGACGGCTGATCGCCATCCGCACGATGTTGCGCCTGCCATGGATCCGCTAGTCTGGAGACGGACAACGGAAATCAGGTATGCCGACACTTCTCGGCCGCCGATTCGGGTGTGCAACCAGCAGAAGTATAGAGAGCCCTGCGCGATCGAATGCTCTGCCCTTTTTCCAGTCAGGCGTGGTGGCTGGTCGCCACGATCGGCGCTGAACAGCCGCGCGTTCACAAGGAGATGCTGGCATGAGGCTCGTCCGCCGCCGTCTTGCGTCAGCGCTACTGGGCGCCTGCGGCCTTGTTGTACTGCTGGCCAGCACTGTGCCGGCAGCGCAGGCTCAATCCGGCGGCCTGATGCCCGACGCGCTGAACTGCGACGGCCCGATCGAGTACGCCGTCTGGCGCCGCTGGAACCAAGGCGGCCTCGCCTTCGTGCGAGAGGAGCTGATCGCGCAACGACTGGCAGCAGGCGATACTTACGCGCTATACCATTTCGAGATCTACTTTCACAACTTGCTGGCCATGGCGCAACGTTGCCAGCGGATCGACCGGCTGTACCAGCTGGCCGAACTCGTCTCCAGCACGTACGCGAAGCTGGAGCCTGCGCCCGGCAACCGGCCGGGGCGAGCATGGATATGCCGTGGCGGTCCTGAGTGCAGCCACAACATCCGGCTCCGCAACACCGAGGTGATGCTCAGCAGCACGCAGTTCCTGGCATTCGCGACCAGCCTTGCCAACAGCTTGAGCCGGGCGCGGCCCGAGGCTCCCGGCGATTTTGTCGAGCAGACCGCGCGCATCGCGCGCGAGCACCTGGTGCGGTGGAGTACCCCTGCGGCGCAGGGTGCGTTGCGCAAGCAGATCGCCGCCCGGCCGGAAGATGTGAAGAATGGCTCGTCCGAGCTGTTCCTGACCGACAAGGAGCTTTGGCAGATCTCCATCTACGCGGATCTGGCCGGCATGCTGGCCGTGCGGCCTGGGCTTGCCCTGGACCAGGATGATGCCGGCTTTGCCACCATGAAGGCGCACCTGGACTTGCTGCTGGGCCTGGTTGCGGCGCGTATCACTGTACAGGTGCCTCCCGGAGCGAACGGTAAGGCCGGCAAGAGCGCCATGGTGGCTGACCTCGACGCGGGATTCTGGCGGCTCTATGACGACAACCGGTACGCGGGCTACACCGGGCGCGACAAGCCGGTGGTGTGCAAGCGCGATCCGGCCAGGCCCGATGTTTTCGTGGCGCAGACGCAAATCCCTGCCGAGCGCTTCGCGCCGGTTGCCAACCTCGGCTGGGACATCAGCCATGCGCGCCGGCTGGTGCATTTCTTTGAAGCCATCGAGCGCAATCGCGCAGAGATGGTGCGGGTATACGGCATCTCCCCGTCGAGCCTGCCCTCGCACGACAGCATGGTCGCTTTTGCGCGCCAGCTGCGTCTTCACGTGTGGAACCAGGACTGGAACCGCCCGCTGTTCACCAATTACTTCAGCGGCGCCAATGGCTGGTATCGGGTGAACTACGACAATGGCACCGGCAATTGCTCGGAGGGCTACCCACCCTATGGCCAGGCGGAGTCATTCCCTACCGGTGGCTATGCGACATGGCCCGGACTGCATGCGCTGGGTGTGCGCTTGTACGAACTGACGCAGTCGGCAAGCGTGGACGACCGGGACTTCGTCGCGGCGTATTTTCCGAGCTTTATGGGGCGCTACGGTCCTAGCAAGCGTATGATTGCCGAGCTGATGTTCTGGCCTACGCTGGTTCGCCGTGGCGGCTCGCGCTGAAGGACAAAAGCATCGCCGCGGCGCTGTTCGCCTGCGGGCGAGGGCGGCCCTGGCGGGTGCGGACCGGCTGCTTGCCAATGCGATGGCTGGTCAGTGCTCAAGCACCGCCTGGTACAGATCCCGTTCTTCGGCACTGCCGAGCGATGAGTTATGCCAGAGCATCGTGAAACAGCCGTTCACCGCCTTGCAGGTATCCTTCAGTTCCCGGAACTTCTTCCAGGCTGCTTCGCCGGTTCCAAGCCCCATATAACCAATGACGCTGCCTTCCATCGCAATCAGCGGACGGATGCGCAGGTTCAGCGCCGTTCCCGCGACCGGGTCGAAGGCCGGATACTCGAAGCAGGTTCCGCAGCGGAATCCGGCGTGGTCGGCGTAGGTGAGCGTGCTGTCGTAGGTCATGCCTGCCTGCTCCCAACCAAGCATGGTGGTGGGGTGTTCCCAGCGCAGGTAATGCATGCGGCCGCCCCATGCTTCCTGTTCGATATTCTCCTGCTCGCATATCCGCCGCAGCCGCTTTGCCTCCGCCTGGAGCTTTTCGGGGGCGCGATAGGTATTGAAGCTCGGATGCAGGCCGATTTCGTGGCCGCGGGCATGGATGCGCTGCATCAGTCCACATATGGCGGGATGCTCGGGCTCGTAGTCGGCATCCTTGCTGGGGTCGGTACAGCCACAGATGAAGTAGAAAGCGCTGACCAGTCCATGGCGCTCGGAAACATCCATGATCCAGTCGAAGGTATTGACCCGATCCGTCGGATGCAGCGCGGTCCGGGTCTTAAGCCGTATCACGGGAGCCTGCAGCACGCTTTTCACGTCCCGGCGTATCAGTATGTCGCCCGCCATGCGGCGGATGATTCTCGCCGCAGAGGCAAAGCCATAGCGGCTGGGCACATCCACGTCATGCGACACCTTCATGCTGGCCCGCTGCTGCCTGAGCTGCAGTTCGGGCCATAGCCGGCTGATCACCTGGCCAAGGATATGCAGCCATTCGTCCACCACCGGCCGCTCCAGATAGCCATGTTTCCCGGCATGCGACGCGCTGGCCGGGAAACGACCGTAGCTGTCGAGGTCGGAGCGGCCGACCTCCTCCTGGCGCGACAGCATCCAGTAGCTTAGACCGAGAACGTCATAGTGGATGCGATAGCCGGTAGTGGTCGCCTCGATCAGCGGTGACGGTGCGCGCGCGAGGCCTGGCGCTGGCAAGGGACTGCCGAGGGCCGGCTGCCAACCCTCGGCAAGCGCGTCCCAGCTCGTGAAGGCGAGCTCAGAGTCGGCGCGCCGGAAGGTGCCGGGATCTGCGGCAATCTCAATCGACCTCTGGCCGGAACCAGCAAGGCACAGGTGGACAAAGTCCGCGCCAGCAGCTTGCAGGTGAAAGCCATGGCCGAATCGCTCGGCCAGAATCCGCTGTAGCCAGGAAAGGGCTTCCGGGGTCATATGCCTCATTCAGATTTCCAGTGTGAATATGCCAATGCTCCGATGGGAATGATGGCTGTCAGTTCCACGAGCCGGTCCTGGATCGGCGCCACGCAAGCCGAATGGCCGATACTCACAGGATTGGGCCAGTCGAGAAAATTATCGGGACTTCGCAGTGCACTAACAATGGCGCTGGGTGCGACGCCGAACGCAAAGCGAATACATTGACCTGGTGGACCAGCTGTCTTGAGCTTGCTACGGTGCGCCGTCGAGCAGTGTGGGCCGGGCCACGCTATGCGCTTCCCTTTAGCTGCGGACTTTGATTAGATGTATTTGACCGGATTGGCAAGTACGCCGCAGACGACGGCAAGGTATTCCAGTTTCCGGCCCGTGACCATGTCCTTGTGCGGCGACAAGTGGTCGCGAGGGGGGAGGTCCTTGGCGGGCCCGCATTGCTCTGCTGACCTACCAGACCGGGAGGGCAACTGGACGAGCTCTGCCGATGACATCCGCGCCAGCATCCAACGATCCCGTCCATCCATGAAGCATGTCTGGATTCTCAATCACTATGCCCAGGAGCCCGGCGGCACAGGCGGCACGAGACACTTCCATCTCGCAAAGCACCTGAGCTCGTCTGGCTGGCAGGCGACCGTCATCGCGGCCACCGCGATCGGCAGCGGCGAGAAGCGGCTAGAGGCGGGCGAGTTGTCGCGCCTGGACAGTATTCGCGATGTGCCCTTCCTCTGGGTACGCACGCCCATATACGAAGGCGATGGCGCCGGCCGAATGCTCAACATGCTGGCCTACAGTTGGCGTGTATTGCGTCGGCGCACCACGCACGGCCTGCCGCGCCCGGACGTGGTGATCGGCTCCAGCGTCCATCCCTTTGCCGCGGCGGCGGGCGCCCTGCTGGCGCGCCGCTTCAAGGTGCCATTCGTATTCGAGGTGCGCGACCTGTGGCCGCAAACACTGGTGGACATGGGCCGTCTGCGTGAAGGGGACTTCCTGACCTGGGCATTGCGCAAGCTGGAGACGTGGTTGTACCGACGTGCCGCTCGCATCGTTGTGCTGTTGCCGCATGCGTGGGAGTACATCACGCCGCTCGGCATCCCGAGGGAGCGCATCACCTGGATACCCAATGGCGTGGACCTTTCGCTGTTCCCGCCCACGCCTGAGCGCACTGGGGAACCATCCGGGCGATTCACGCTGATGTATTTCGGCGCCCACGGGCAGGCCAACGGCCTGGACAACTTGCTGCAGGCGATGAAGCTGGTGCAATCGCGTCCGGAGGGACGGCACATCGTGCTGCGCCTGGTGGGGGATGGCCGCATGAAGGCTGCACTGATTGAGCAGGCGCGGCAGCTCGGCTTGAGCAATGTCAGCTTTGAGCCCCCGGTGCCGAAATTCCGCATCCCTGCCGTGGCGATGGAGGCGGATGCCTTTGTCATCGCCGTGCGCGACCTGCCGCGGCTGTACCGGTACGGGATCAGCATGAACAAGTTGTTTGACTACTTGGCTGCGGCCCGCCCCGTCGTCATCGCCTCCAATGCCGCCAACAATCCGGTGGCCGATTCGGCGGCCGGACTGACGGTCGGCGCGGAGCAGCCTCGGGCACTGGCCGATGCCATCATCAACATCGCCGCGGCGCCGCTCGAGGCCCGCCTGCGCATGGGGCGCGCCGGGCGGGAGTACGTCGAACGCAACCACAGCTTCCAGCAGCTGGCGCAGCGTCTGGCTGTCGTGCTGGACGAAGCATGCGAAGCCACAGTTTAGTGATTGGGTCAGCGCCAGGAGCAAAAGCAATGGCGTGGTTGAGTTGGATGGCCATGCCGCGATCACCGGGAAGGGGTGTGTGCGAAGACCGGCGTGCAAGCCGGCGCGGAGCGGCCTGGCGCTCGCAGAAGCGCGGCTCTCACGTGCATGTACTGACTGTGCGCAACCGCACCGAAGCATGGAGCAGCCGCTCCTACTATGCATTCGTCGGGGGACATGGCATGTGCGGTGCGATGTCCGCTGCTATCAGCAAGGAGACCGCCGTGAGACCAGTCAATTGGCGCATTCAATCTCGGACCAGTCTGACAATACTTGTGGCCACCGGCCTGCTTGCGGCTTGCGCCGCATCGCCCGGCATGTACTTCGACAACAAGGCGGTAGTGAGCGCGATCGGGCCGGAAGTCGTGCCCAAGGTCACGCCGATCACCCTGGACCTGGTGAAAGCGCAACGCAACAAGGCCCGTACGGACAACGATCGGGTCCAGGAACTGTTCGCAACGCCGCAGCCTTATCGTATCGGCCCGGGGGACATCATCTCGGTCGTGGTATGGGACCATCCGGAACTGGTCTTTCCCACGCAGACTTACAGCATCGGCGCCTCCTTCGAAATCCCTTCGTCGAGCGGTGGCGCCAACGTGCCTGGCTATGTGGTCAGCGCACATGGCGATATTCAGTTCCCCTACGCCGGTGTCATGAAGGTGGCCGGAAAGACGGCAAACGATGTTCGCGACCAGATGGCGCGTGTGCTATCGCGAGTGGTCAGGAATCCCCAGATGACCGTGCGTGTGCTTGGCTTTCGCAGCCAGCGTGTCTATGTCGACGGCGAGGTCAAGCTGCCTGGCATGCAGCCCATCGACGACGCGCCCATGACGCTGGTGGAAGCGCTCAATCGCGCCGGCGGCGTGCTGAATCTGACCGGTGACAACAGCCGCATCCGTATCACCCGAGGCGAGCGCAGCTGGTATGTCAACATCCCCGCGCTGCTCGCCAAGGGCATCGATCCATCCCGCATTCTGCTGCGCTCCGGCGACATCGTCCGCGTGGAACAGCGCGAAGACAACAAGATCTTCGTCACCGGCGAAGTGGTGCGTCCGGCTTCCTTGCTGATGCGCAACGGGCGGATGACACTGAACGAGGCACTTGGCGATGCCGGTGGGGTCAATCCGAATTCCGGCAATGCGGAGCAGATCTACGTGATTCGGAAGGCGGTGGATGGCGAGCCCAATGTCTTCCACCTCGATGGCAACTCTCCGGCGGCGCTGGCTATCGCCGAGGGCTTCGAGCTGGAACCGAAGGACGTGGTTTATGTGAATGCACGCGAAGTGGTCCGCTGGAGCCGTGTGATCAACCAGTTGCTGCCGAGTACACAGCCCGTTTTCAGTTCGGCCACGGCATTCAAATAGTGGGATGCGAGAGATGGTTCACTCAATCCTGGTGGTGTGCATCGGCAACATCTGTCGCAGCCCGATGGCGGCTTGCCTGCTGGGCCATGTCCTGCCTGCTTGCGAGGTGGTTTCCGCCGGGCTCGCACCGCCGGTCGGCGCCCCCGCTGATCCGAACGCTGTCAGGCTGCTTGCACGCGAGGGGTTCGATATCGTCGGTCACCGCGCACGCGCCGTCGATGACGCACTGGTGGCGGCGGCAGATCTGATCCTCGTGATGGACAGCGAGCAACGCGACGAGCTCGAGCGGGTTTTCCCGCACGCGCGCGGGAAAACCCACCGGCTTTGCGAATATACGCACACGGATGTGCCGGATCCGTATGGATGCTCGCCGAAGATGTTCGGCATCGTGCTGGAACTGATCAAGCAGGGCATCGCATCATGGTCTACACGGCTGGGGGCTGCTGCTGCACCCGCACATGTTCAAGGAGAGGCATCATGAAACCGATCGGTACGCGATACCAGGCCCCCGCTGGCGCGGACGAGCGCGAGCCGGCAGTGGACCTCACCTCCTATCTCGATTTGCTGGCCCGCTATCGACGGACCTTCCTGTCCGTCGCCGGAGTCATCATCGGCCTCGGTCTCATCTACGCCATCCTGGCAAAGCCGGTCTACCGCACCGACATGACGGTACAAGTGGAGGACTCGAGCGGTAACTCGATAGGCAAGCTCGCAGCCGGCGTCTCGCCGGCTTTCGACGTCAAACCCGCGGCTTCTGCGGAGATCGAACTCCTGCGCTCACGGATGGTAGTCGGCAAGGCGGTCGACGACCTGCGTCTGTATATCGAAGCCGCACCGCGCTATTTCCCGCTGATTGGCCCGGCAATCGCCAATTTCAATCCTGAACTGTCGCACCCGGGGCTGTTTGGATGGGGCGGCTTCGCGTGGGGCCATGAATCGATCACCGTGGCCCAGCTCGACGTGCCAGCGCCCATGGAGGAACGCAAGATCACGTTGACCGCGCTGGGTGACGACGCGTACAGGGTGCGGTTTGCCAGCGACAATGTCGAGGCTACCGGCAAGGTGGGATCGCCATTGACGATCAGCACGGCCACCGGGACGGTCACCATGCTGGTCAGCCAGATCGACGGACGCCCCGGTGTCCAGTTCGTACTCCGTCGCCTGCCGCGCGGCGCGGCCATCACGCGATTGCAGGAGAAGCTGGCGATCAGCGAGCGTGGCAAGCAAAGCGGCGTGATCGGCGTGTCGCTGGAGGGAATCTCGCCGGACATGACGGCAGCTGTCCTCAACGAGATCGGTAACGCCTATGTTGACCAGAACATCCGCCGCAAAGCCGCTGAAGCCGAGAAGTCGCTGGCCTTTCTCGAGGGACAACTGCCGCTGCTCAGGCAGCAGGTCGATGTGGCCGAGACCCGGTATAACGCGATGCGCAATCAACGCGGCACCATCGACCTCAGCGAGGAGTCCAAGCTGATCCTGGGCCAGTCGGTACAGATCCAGACCAAGCTTCAGGAATTGCAGCAGAAGCGCCAGGAGCTGGCTGCACGCTTTACCTCCAATCACCCGGCGATCGCACTCATCGACAACCAGATTGCCGGCCTGAACGGCCAGCTGAACGGTGTATCCGGGCGGATCCAGAAGCTGCCGGATGTGGAACAGAATGTGCTTCGCCTGATGCGCGACGTCAAGGTCAGCACTGAGTTGCTTCAGACGCTGCTAAACGAGGTGCAGCAGCTGAAACTGGTCAAGGCAAGCAAAGTGGGAACCGCGAGGATTGTCGACCCGGCCGATGTGCCGCTCAAACCAGTGCGGCCTGATCGGGCGATGATTGCGGGGATGTCGCTGGCCCTGGGCTTGCTTGCCGGCCTGCTGGCGATCTTCATGCGCCATATGCTCGATGGCGGCGTGGCCGACGCGGACGAGATCGAGAGGCAGACAGGGATGACCGTCTATTCGACCATCCCCTTCAGCAAGCAGCAGTCAGAGCTGCCATCCGGCGGCAACCTGCTGGCACTACAGCAGCCGGACGACCCGGCCGTGGAGAGTCTGCGCAGCTTCCGCACGGCATTGCGTTTCGCCATGGCTGGGAGCAATAGTCGGACGGTGATGATCACCGGGCCCGCCCCGGGCGTCGGCAAATCCTTTGTCTGCGCGAACTTTGCCGCGATTGCCGCCGCTGGCAGCCGCGTGGTGCTTATCGATGCCGACCTGCGCCGCGGCAGCCTGCAGAGCCTCTTTGATGCCAGGCGCGGGCCAGGCTTGACCGAACTGCTGATGGGCGCGCCGCTGGAACAGGTTTTGCAGCGGCAAGTGGCGCCCGGCCTGGACTTTATCTCGACCGGCACGCAACCACCACACGCGGCGGATTTGCTGCTGACTTCCAGCATAGATTCCCTGCTTGAGCAACTCAAATCGCGCTATGACCTCGTGCTGATCGATACCCCGCCAGTGCTTGCCGCTGCCGACGCGAGCATCCTGGCGAGCAAGGCTGGCGTAGTGTTCCTCGTCGCGCGTGCCGAGAAGACCACCACCGACGAGTTGATCGCGGCGCAACGGGCCATCCAGCAGGCCGGCGCCGACATCAAGGGCGTGCTCTTCAACGGCCTTCTGATCGAGGGACGCTGGTACCGGTCCCACAACTACTTCGGCAAGTATCGCTATCTCGCCGAATACGGCAATGGACAGAGCAAGCGGGCCTAGCTAAAGCGGCGGTCGGTGTCGTCCCCGGCTGTCTCCCAGCCGTCGGCCGCCACCACCGCCGACTTTCACACGGCTTCACCGGAGGGCCCATCAGCCATGCCACTCGTTCACGCGTCTGCCGTCTCTTCAGTGGTCATCGCCGGCGCCGGCGGGCTCGGGGTGGAACTCTATGATTATCTGCAGGCAGAAGCATTGTGCGGCGGACCGGTTGTAGCGGGCTTCATCGATGACAGGCCGGGCAAGGTTCCGGACGGCATAGATCTGCCGCATCTGGGACCGATACGTCAGTTCCGCCCCGCGTCGCACCAGGCAGTGCTGGTCGCGATAGCTGCCACCCAGGCACGGCAGGACGTACTGTCTTGGCTCTTGCAAATCGGGATCGAGGTTCCGCTGTATGTACACAGCACGGCCCTTGTCTCGCCTTCCGCCCGCCTGGGCGTGGGTGCACTGATCTTTCCATTCACTGTCGTCAGTCGGGGCGCAGTGGTGGAGGATGGCGTGGTGGCCAATGTCTTCAGCGGGATCGGCCATGGTTCCCGGGCGGGCGCATGCTCTGTGCTGTCACCTCACGCGGTCCTCAATGGCAACGCCACCGTCGGACCGCGGTGTTTCCTGGGGACACGTGCAACGCTCTACCCAGGCGTGACAATCGGTGCCGATTGCGTTGTCGACTCTCACACCGGCGTTTCCGCCAACGCCAAGGACCGGCAGTTCATCACTGCCGGTACCTACCAGATTACGGCACGCCGGATCCGTGATCAGTGATGGTGAACTCCGTCGTCGCAGCTCAGAAGGTGTCAGAACATGCCCGGTAAGACGGCAAACGGCACTGTTCGACATTCACCACAGTCCGGCCGGAAACCGGATCGGTGTCGATGGATCTGAAATAGCGCTCGGTGACACCGAACCAAAGCAACCCATGGGACCACAAGCGAGTTTTGATAGGATGCAGCGCGGCCGGCATAATAAGGACCAGGAAGCCGCAAAGTGCCAGCCGGGCAAGCATCGGCGTCTGACCGGCGCGCGCAAGCGGACGAGAGGGATGTAGGTTGAGCCATGCCACGGTCAACCCCACAGCCATGCCGATCAGGGTTTCCGCCAGCGTATGATAGCGACCGACAATCAGGGCAACCGCCACCACGACCGCCACCCATACACCGGCAAACAGGCCGAACCTGGCTGTGCGCCTGCCCCATGTCGATCCCAGCATCGCACAGAGCACCGGGTAGACCGAAGCCGTAAGCATGGCGTGCCCGCTTATGCTGTACACGTTCGCCGATGGTATTGACCATCCCCCAATTTCGAACGCGAGTTTCCCTGCAAGAATGACGGCCACGCCGGCCCCCAGCGACAGGAGCCAATAGCATGCCTGCCTCCAAAAGCCCAGGTAGACCAGCCGCAGCGCAATCATGGCAGCAAGGGGGAACGTGAGTGAAGCGCCGCCAATATGGACGATCAGCACCCAGGACAATCGCATTGGCGGCTCCAGATCATGGAATGGTCACTCGCCCTTGCGTCTCGAGCGAGCATCCGACATGTCATGCGGCATCGACATCCGGGGCACTCGGCTTGCTTCCCTTGAAGCGGGGGGCGGAGAATTCTCCCGCGGCACTGATCCCCTCGCGCGCCACGACCTTGGTGACGGTCTTCCACAAGATCACCATGTCCAGCCATACCGATACATGGTCGACGTACCAGACGTCCAACCGGAATTTCTCCTCCCAGCTGATAGCGTTGCGTCCACTGATCTGCGCGAGTCCGGTAATACCGGGACGGACCAGATGGCGGCGTGCCTGCTCCGGTGTGTAGAGCGGCAGGTATTCCATCAGCAGTGGCCGCGGCCCGACCAGACTCATATCGCCTTTGACGACATTCCAGAGCTCCGGTAATTCATCAAGGCTTGTGGCGCGCAGCAATGCTCCGAATCCTGTCAGCCGCTCCGGATCGGGCAGCAGTTCGCCGTCCGGGCCGCAAGCATCCGTCATGGTGCGAAACTTGACGATGTGGAATGGTTCGCCATGAAGTCCCGGCCGCACCTGCCGGAAGAAGACCGGTTTGCCCAGCCTCAGGCGCACCGCGCCCATCAGGAACAGGAGAGGAATGGCGAGCAGCAGGATGGCCAGCACGGCCAGGAGGATGTCAAAGATGCGCTTCATCACATTCGCTCCGAGAAATCCCGCCCGTCAGGGCGGCGGCGTAAGGAGCGCCACCGGCAGGCGGCATCCTTCCTGGAATGGCCGGCACGTAGGTCCAGAGGGGGTAAGCGTCGAATGGGGGAGGGAGCCTGCATGCCGCGCCGGCACTTGCCGGGCCGGGCAAGTCATTAGTGGCCGCCACACGCCACGCTGGCTCAGTATAGTTGCGGCGGAAAGCGAACGTTGCACTGCTATGTGGCGATGACCACAGAACGCACGCCACCTCCGCTATACCCCTCGGTCTCGACCTGCCGGCCGCGCCGCCGGCTCTTCCGGTCTTCCGCTACCGGAAGCAGGAACTCTCCGAAGACCCTGGCGAAGCTTGCCCAGTTTTGCGTCAATTCTTTTCTCGACAAGTCGATAAGTAAGCAACGAAACCATCATCGTCGCAATCACCAACAACACGCATGCAATGTCGCCTGGCAAGACCCTGTGCTTGTCCATCGCGGAGAACAGCCGGGCAAATGCCGGAACCGTGAAGGCCTGCAACAGATATAACGAGTATGAGGAATCGCCAATGCCCTGCAACCAGCTACCTCCTATCCAGCCCTCGGCGCTCTCCCAGAACACCATCCCGGAAACCAGCAGCGCCGCGGGGATTCCCGCAAAGACCACTCTGTCCTCCATCGAAGAACCGGGGGTCAGCACAAGGAAGCCGAAAACTCCGGCCGCGATCAGGGAGAAAGAAGCCCGCCTGGAGATCCGATAGCCGAATTTGTAGAGCCAGGCAACCAGGCAGCCGAGTACGAATTCCAGCAGCAGGGGGGAGGTCAGGAACCTGAAGATATATAGCGTTGGCCTGGTGAGCGACAGTACCGAAAGCCCTGCAAAGAAGGCGGGCAAGGCCCAACGCATGCATCGCTCCGAGAAGCAGATCGAGATGGCGAAAACCGCATAGAAGAACATCTCATAGACCAGCGTCCAGCCGACATAGAGAATCGGGTAGGCGTTACCGTGCTCTTTGACCTCGTATGGGATAAAGAGATAGGAGGTCACAATTTGCATCGCCGTGAACTCGGAATTCTTAAGACTCGGTACCACCCACACGACTGCCAGCATCAGGCTGGTGAGAATCCAGTACATCGGTGCGATTCGCATGAGCCGGGCAACCATGAAATCCTTTGCCGCCTGCGCTCCGCGAAGCCGGCCCGAGGTCGTGGCCACCATCACAAACCCGGAAATGAAGAAGAAAATATCGACGCCGCTCCATCCCCACTCGCTCGCATGGCTGAGAGCACCGGGCGTCCACCCGAAGATCCTTATCGTGGCGGCCGAATGATAGGCGACCACCGCCGTCGCCGCGATGGCGCGCAGCGACTGCACTGTTGATAGCTTTTGCCCCATGTCGTGCTCCCGGTGCGTTGCTCTTCGGCCCGCTGTCCATCCATTGGCACGCGAATCCGGATGGAGCTTTGAGCAATTCTGTCTGCAAGTGTGCCTTCGCACCGTTGGCTATCTCACATTTGGGCCGCCGCTCGAGGGAGCACTCCCTGCACCGCTCTCGACCCAGCCGAAAGGCCTCCGAGTCTGTTGGAGAGCGCACCGAAGAGCGAAGGCCAACTCGCTAGATTTGGAGTCCACACCCAGGCCGGCAGACCACGCCTTGGGACATGACAGATGTGGAGGACCGGACATGAAGGCAAGCACAGCACGCAGCGAGGGCGGCGGCGGATTCGGCGCCACCCTGCCGGCGATTGCGGATTCCCACCCGCTGCATAGCGCCGAGGCCATCTGGCAGGAAACCAACTGCTACATCGACTTGTGGGTCGAACTGCTCCACCGCTGGGGTCTCGAACCGCGCGCGGGACTGGCTTTTACCGTGGCGCAAGACTTTGAGGGTGATCACTTTACCTTCTTCAAGTATCCGCAGTTGGACCTGGAGACGCTGTACGGGACGGTTGTGCAAGAAATGGCGGTCTACGACACGCTCCAGGCGCACGTCATGGCCCAGGTCGAACGCGGTCACACCGTGCTGCTCGAAGCCGACAGCTACTATCTGCCCGACACGCATGCCACGGCGTACCGGCGCGAGCACGTCAAGACCACCGTCGCCATTGACCGCATTGACGGCCAGGCGCAGCGCCTCTGGTACTACCACGGCCTCGGCTATCACAGCGCGCAGGAGGAGAACTATCGCGGCCTGTTGCGGCTTCTCCCTGATCTCAGCGGCAACGGCAACATCTTGTTCCCCTATGCCGAATGCGCTAAGCGCGTGCGCCCGCCGCTCGCGTCATCCGCATTGGTCGACGCTTCGGTCGGCCTGCTGCGCTACCACCTGGGCAGACGCCCTGCAGCCAACCCGGTGGCCTGCTGGCGACAGGTGTTCGGCGAGCATATGGATACCCTGCTGGCGCGTGACGACGCCTATTTCCACCTGTACTCCTTCAATTTTCCGCGTCAGCTCGGCGCCAACTTCGAAATGCTGCACCACTGGCTGGCCTGGCTCGGCGAGCAAAAATACAATGCGCCCAAGGCTGTGGCTGACGCCGCACGCAGCATTGCGACCGAGAGTAAGGTCTTGCAGTTCCGGCTTGCTCGAGCGGTCGCGCGCCGGCGGGTGGACTCCTGCACGGATTGCCTGGACACGCTGGAGTCCTGCTATGACAGGACCATGGAGGGCTTGCTGTCGGCGTTCGGCACGTCCCACCAAGTCTGCGCATAGGGCCGGGGGTGCCCGCCATGTTCTACGGCGGGCATCCCGGGGCATGAGCGCCGCAACAGCAACGGCGCCCGGCTCGGCGGTCAGCCATCATAGCCAAGTGGATGCTCCGCATTGACCGCGTGGATCTCGCCGGAAGGAATCGCGGGAGCGTGCGCGCCAGCCTTCCCCGCCTCATGCACCAACCGCAGACGCCGGCTGCTGCCGGGCGCGAGATGGAACCAGTTATCGGTCGCTTGAAAGGCATGATCGTCGATGTGAACCCAACGTGCGAAGCGCTGCGCGGATACCGTCAGCCACCAGTCACCGTCGACTTGCTCGAGCCTGGCTCGCAACCCGGGGGGCTTCAGCGCGGCGGCACGGCGGTCAGGAAGGTAGACGGCCTGGCTCAGCGGCTCGCCGCTGTCGGCAGCATGCAGCGTGACCACGACCACATCGTGCGTCGGCGGGCCGAAGCGATACGCATAGGTGAAGTCGAAGAAGCGGTCCAGCAGCGCCGCTGCTTCAATGCGCGCCGCGCCACGCGCCGGCAATAACAGGCTGTGCCGGGCTTCGGCCACAACTGTCTCGCCGTCGCGCAGGCAGCGCAGCGTCAGCGACAGCGCGTGCGGTTGCGGCGTTTCGTTGATCGCATGCACGTGCAGTCCGTTGAGCCCTTCATCGGTAATCAATACCTGCAGCGGTTGCCAGACCTGCCGCAGGGCATGCCAGGCCGACTTTGGCCGCCCGCACGCATCGACGATGCCCCAGCCGGCTCCGGGCACGAGATCCTGCAATTGCCAGATCAGTCCGCCGGCACAGCTTGACCCGACCCGGCGCCATTCGCTGAAGACTTCTGTCATCACCTCCGCGACCACCGCACGGGACAGCACCAGGTAACGCTGCGGCTGCTCATATCGTAGGCGCGGTGGATCCACTTCGTACAAGGTTCGCAGGTAGTACTCACGTACATCCTCGAAATCCCACGGTGCGCCCGCGTCGCGGGGTATTGTGGCTTTCCAGCGGGGCGAATGCAGCGGCTGCGACAAACCGTGTTCCGCCAGCGTGCGCTCGCAGGGCACATTGGCAAATGCCAGACATTCGGAAGCAAAGCGCACTTGCGCCAAGCGCGCATCCGCCAACGGTCGCTGGTAGGCTCCAACGCCGTAGTAATGACTCACACCAGTGTCCGGCTGGAACGGCCACGCGCCGCCAGTTGGCGAATTGCCGACATACACTACGTCCGGCCGCTTGGCGGCAACCAAGCCCCGGATCAGTTCGTCGAACAGTGGCTGCTTCCAGTCGCTGCGCGAGACGCCCATCATTGCCGCCTGCTGCTCTGCCTCGCTGCCGCCACACAGCACGGCAATGCTCGGATGGGTTAGGGTGGCGCTTAGCCAGTCGCCAACTTCGCGCGTGATGTCCTCGGTGAGGCCGAGGCCCGGTCCGATGCTGCCATAATCAAAATTGGCGAACATGAAATCGTGCCAGACCAGCAAGCCAAGTTCGTCACATATCCGGTAGAAGGCCGCGCCCGGATAGCACGTGACGCCGCTGATCCGCACCATGTTCATCCCGCCCCGGCGCGCCAGCTCCAGCCAGTGCCGGGATGCTTCATCCGTGTCGGCAAGGCCGTGCAGATCATTGCTGGAGATGCACGCCCCCCGGCAGAACAGCGGCTCTCCGTTGATGCGCAGTGCGAAGGCCCCGGCATCGCTTGAACAATCCAATGATATGGTGCGAAAGCCAACCCGTCCGCAGTGGATGGCGCGTCCCTCGATGGTTGCATCCACACGGTAGAGGTGGGGTTCACCGTGCGTATGCGGCCACCAGAGCTTTGGACGTTCAACGCAGACTGTGCCTTCGAGTGTGAACCTGTCGGTACGCGACAGCGAGCCCGGATAGATGCATCCCTCGCCGTCGATGGCCTCGAACGATCCAGACGCTGGCGCGGATGCCGGGAAGTGCAGGTGCAGGCCAATCACACCGCGATCTCCTTGCACCCGCCCCCACAGATCAGCGCGCACGCCATGCAGGATGTCGTCACTGGCCGGGTCAAGCAGTTCCACCGGCCGCCAGGGCCCAACCGCATGGACCGGCGGGCACCAGCCCGGCATGTGGCCAAGCAGGGTCGTGCGAATCGCCCGCAGGTTTGGTGGCACGATCATTCTTGGCTTCCACCGCACCGGGCCGCGCTGCTTGCGCAACCACGGATGGAGCGCACGGAAGCAGAGGTGCATCAGGTTGTCGCCGTCCAGGTCGACCTCGACTTCATGAGCGACAAACATATGCCGCGCGCTCAGCACAAGCTTTCCGTTCAGCCAGGCTTCGACCACCGTGGCGAGCCCGTTAAAGCGCAGCACGCGCCGGCCGCGGCCGGCAAAGTTCACACGATACCAATGGTCATACTGGTGCAATGGCGGCGGCATTGCGTCGTCCCATCGCCCGGCGGCGCGCAGCGCGCTGGCCACCGTGCCGGGCACTGGGGCCGGCAGCCAGCCTGCGGCAGGATCCAATGCAGCGGGGCTTTCGGCCGCGCCGGCGGGTGTCTGCACCCATGTCCACTCGCCGCCGAGCGCGGTACTGCCGATGGCAACGCCCGGGCGGCCGCCGGGGAGTGCTTGCTGACCGGACGCAAGAATGCTTGTGTCAGGATAAGTTTGCGACTTCATGGACTGCCTCTCCCGTGACAGCCTGCCCGTGCTGGAACGCTGGCCACGCGGAGCATGCCTCGCTGCTCCGGGCGGCTGCAGAAGTTCGATGCAGGGCGGACCACCAGGCGTATCGGTCGGCACTGCATCTGCATGGGCCGAATGGATGCGGCATCTGCTCACGTCTCAATGCCGCTCCGTCTCAGATGCCTCCGAGCACGTCACGCACCCGCTGGGGCCAGTTCGCCGGCTTGAAGCCGTGGTGACGCAGCAAGGCCAGCGTCAGGCGCTCGATGCCAAAGCCCACGCAGCCGGTGTGCGCCGGCGCGCCGTCCGCGGTACGCAACGGCCATGCGTGCGCGAAATGGTCCATGTGGTAGTTGAAACTCATGCAAGCCGTGGGCGGCGCGCCATCATTGATCGGCACCAGCAACTCGAACTTCAGCTTGAGCTCGCGCTGGCTGTCGGCCACGATCTTGCCGCCACGCCCAAAGAACGGATCGTTCGCCACGTCAACCTCATGCGGCAAGCCAAGCAAGCTGGCCAGTTGCGTGCCACGTTCCATCCAACGTTGACGGAATTCCACGATCTGCTCGGCCGTGCCGAGCCGGACATATTCGCGCTGGCGGAACATCTGCATGCGTGCAGGGTCGATCGAAGGTTCATGACGGAAGCAATACGTCAACACGTCAACCACCAGCCCTTCCCGAGGCATCGGACCGCGGCTGGCCACCACAGGGTAGACGGGATAGCACGCCGCGGGCGCCAGCACCACATCGGTGGGCTGCTGCTGATCGGCCCATTCCTCACCGCGCTCCAGGCGCGCCAGGAGTCGATGATGTTCGCGATCGCCGCCACAGAAGCAATGCACCGTCCCTGCCAGTTGGGGAAAGCCCTTGAGATACTCGCTCGCTTCGAAATCCTTGCGCGGCATGGCAGGAGGAAATCGCATCACCTCCGCGTCCTGGTCGGCGCCCAGTTTGCTGACGGCGTAGTTCAAGCCGTCGGCAATACTCTCGAACAGTCCGCTACGGCCATAAATGCCATCGACCGTCGAGGGAAAGAGCACGCGGGCGTCAATCAGCGCCTGCCGGTAAGCACGGCGGCCCGTGTCAGGATCCTGCGCCGGCCTGGCCATGGCAGAATGGTCACCCGGGGCAACGGATGCGTCGTCGCCTGGCACGTAAGCGTTGCTGGTATCGTCCATGGACGGCTCCTCAGGCGGACCGGTCCGCCAGTAGCAGATTGGCGGTATTGGTCAATATGCGATCGTTGTTGATCATCAAGGGGGCGGACCACAGATCCCGCAGGTGGCGTCCCAGGCTGAACGGCGTGCCATGCTTGTAGCCCGCCATGCCGCAGACCAGCATCGCGATTTGCACCGCTTCGAGCGCCAGCGACGACACGCTGGTCTTGAGCCCGTTCATTTCCGCCGCCAGGTTGAAAATTGCCGACACACTCTGGCTTGCATGACGCTGGCGTTGGTGAGCCAACGCCAGTTCCAGCCGCCCCTCCAGCATCTGGATAATGGCAACCGCTTCGGCCACGCGCGTAGCCGAGGGCGGAAGCGTGCCAGGCCGGGCGCGCGCCTGGCCCTGGAACAGCACCTTGGCGCGCTGAACCGCATCCGCGGCGATACCGGTCCACAAGGCAGACCACAAGATGTGCGACACGGGGGTCATGGTGACGTCGGCAATCTCGCCGAACGACACGGGCAGGATCTGATCGGTATGCCCGCGGGCTTCCAGCCGGAATCCATTGCTGCAGGTGCCGCGCATGCCCAGGGTATCCCAGGTGGAGAGACTTTCCAGTACGTAGTCTGGCTTGAGCACGCTTACCATGACCTGGTCCGATGGCGAGGCATCGGGATGGCGGCGTGCCGTGACGAGGATCCCGTCGGCATGGGCGCCATAGGAAATGGTCGGAGCCATCTTGAGCAAGTACAGGTTGCCGCCATCGGCGTTGACCGCGCAGCCGCTGCTGCGCAGGGCACCGCCAATCGCCTCTTCGGACGTGGCCGAAGCCAGCAGCAATTGTTCGCTGGCCAGGCGCTGCAATAGCTGCGCGTGCCACGAGCTGGTGCTCGCATGATTGACCAGGCATGCCACCTGTATCTGGTGCATGGCGTAGATCATTCCCGTCGAGGCACAGGCACCGCCCAGCACGCGGCAGACCGCTGCGATCGTTTCCAGCGACGCGCCATCACCGCCACAGGCTGGCGGCACCATGGCGCCCAGCAACCTCTGCTCACGCAAGACTGCAAACGCCTGGTGCGGAAAACACGCATCGGCGTCGACCTGGTCTGCATGCCTGGCTGCTTCTGCCGCGGCCAGGCGCGCTCCGGCCAGCAAGTGTGCGGCGTCAGCAGTCTCTGCGCGCGGAAAGGCCTGCTCGACGCTGGCGAGGACCGGGCTCATGCCGCCTCCTGCTCTTGTTTGATCTGCTCGGTCGCCGCAGCCAGTGTGCTGATGCTGCGGAACAGCTGGCGAGTCAGCATGCGGTCAGGTATCTCGATGCCGAAGGTATTTTCGATCGCGAGCATGACTTGCACCGTTGCCAGTGATGACAGTCCCGCTTCGTATAGATCGGCCTGGTCGTCCAGCGATTCAACTGGTACGTCAAGTCGGGCCACTTCCAAAAGTATGGTGCGTATCGCTGCTCGCATGGTGGGCTCCAGGTTGAGGTACAACGCCTTGGTGACCTATTGAGCCTGAACGTCGCACGCGCATCAGTGCGTTTTCACACCAATGCGTGTGCTCAGAACGTCCGCCAAACGCTCGCAGAAACAGGTACACCCACACAAATGGCGGTGCGGTTTCTGGCGTGCTTTGGCATGCGTCAGTTTTTCCCTACCCGATCGGCTTGACCGGCCAATGCGGGAGGCTTCGCTACCGCTCGTGGCAACGGCATCCCCAGATAAGGATTGATGGTATTGAAGTCCGCCCGGTTGCTGCGCCGGGGCATGACACCGTTGAGGATGCCACCGGCCAGCCTGGCATTGGCGTGCGCCAGGCGCTTGAGGGTTTCATCGACCTGCGCCGTCGCCGTGACATCGGCGCGCACCACCACCAGCGTGGAACCCGCCAGGTTGGCCACCAGCGTGGCATCGGCCACCGCCATCACCGGCGGCGTGTCCACCAGCACCAGGTCGAAGCGCCCCGCGCACAGCCGCAGGGATTCCGCCAGCGCGGGCAGCATCAGCAGCTCGGACGGATTGGCCGGCACCGCGCCGCGGCTGAGCAGGAACAGGCCATTGACCACGCTCGGCTTGACCGCTTCGGCGATCGCGCTGCGGCCAGCGAGCACTTCTGCCAGCCCGGGCTCGGCAGGCAGGTCGAACCAGTCCGCCACGCGGCCGCGGCGCAGGTCGGCGTCGACCAGCAGCACGCGCTGGCCGGCTTCGGCGAACAGCACCGCGAGGTTAACCGCGGCGAAGGTCTTGCCGGCGCTGGCGGCGGGGCTGGTCACCGCAACCACGCAGTTGGGTGCATCGCGCAACGCGAAATGCAGCGCCGCCCGCAGCGTGCGCAGGCCTTCCACGGCAAGCGAATGCGGGGCGCGCCGCGCCAGCAGGAACTGGTCGTGCAGGCCCTGGCGCAGCAGCCGTTCGGCGCGCGCGCGTTCGTCCTCGGGGGCGGCGGCCGTGGCGGCGTCGATCACGCTGGTGACAGACTCCGGCCGGCCGAGGCGCACATTGGGCGGCAGCACAAAGCCGGAGGCGATGCCCAGGCGGCGCTTGGCTTCGACCAGCCGTTCCAGCTCGGTCTGCTCGTTGCTGAAGGCGATATCGCCCAGCATGGCCATGCCCAGGCGCTGTTCCGCATCGGCGGCGCTGGCCACCGACGGGCGCATGCGCTGGCGCAGGTTGATCGCGGCCACGCCCAGGCACAGGCCGAGCAAGGCGCCGGCGGAGGCGAACGGCCACGCGCCGAGACCGACCGGTGTGACCGGCGCGATCGCGGCATCGACCACGCGCATCTGGGTAGAGCTGTCGGACAGCATCAGCGACAGCTGCTCGACCTTGCTGCGCAAGGACATGTACATGTCCTCGGCCACCTTGACGTCACGCGTGAGCGCCACCGATTCGCGCTCGGAGGCCGACAGGGTCTGCATACGCGCGTCGATCTCCGCGCGCTCGCGAGTCATCTGCTGGATCTGGCTGTCGACGGTGCGGACCTCGTTGGCCTCGGGCGTGAAGCGCTGGAGCAGCCGCGTGCGCTCAAGCTTGAGCGCTGCGATCTGGCGCTGGTACTCCATGCTGTTGCTGAGGAACGACTGCGCGTCGCGGCTGGGCTGCAGCGAACCCGTGCGCGCGCGGTAGCGCGTGAGCGCCTCTTCGGCGCGCGTGAGTTCGCTCTGCACGCGCGGCAGCTCGCCCGAGAGGAACGCGAGCGTGCCGGCCGCGTCCTGGCGGCGCTTGTCGGTCTGGCCGTCGATATAGGCGCGCGTGACCCCGTTGACGAGTTGGGCGGCAAGCTGGCGGTCCGGGTATTGCCAGCTCACGCGCACGGTGCCGCCCGGCGCGGTCAGGGGGTCGGCCGCGCCGCCCAGGCTCGCCGGGGTTTCACTGCGTTCGCTTTCCACCGTGAGCCCGCGGCGCACGGACTCGGCGGTGCGGGCCAGGTCGTGCCGCGTGAGCTGGAAGCGCGTACCGGGCCCGGCCTCGATCTTGTCCACGCGCAGCACAATGCCGTTGGCCATCGCAGTCTCGCCGGCCCGCCCTTCCAGCAGCAAGGTGTCCTGCTGCATCAGGCGGTAGCGGCCGTCGCTGCGCACCTCGAAGGTGAGTGGCTGGTCTACCAGCGCCTCGGGCACGGTCATGCTGGCGATTACCAGACGCTCGCCGCCCCAGGCATAGCCCAGGCTGGCAGGCCAGGTGCCGCGCGGCTGGCCGGGTGTGGAAAAGCGCTGGACCAGCGCGCCCAGCAGCGGCGCACGCAGCGGCTGCGCGGTGATATCGAGCCGCAGCCGCTCCACCACCGGACCGACCACGGCGCGGCTCTTGAGCAGGCCTGCGTCGAAGGCCGCCGGGCCCTGCATCTGGGCGACGCTGCGCATGCCGCCATCGCGCCCCTCAACCTGCACCAGCGCCTGCGCGCGATACTGCGGCGGCGCCGACAGCGCCACCAGCAAGCCTGCGGCCGCACCGGCCACGCCAGCCGCGGCAATCCAGCCGAGGTGGTCCATCAGCGCGCGCGCCTGCGTGACGCCCGGCTGGGCCTCACGGCGCGGGGTGGCGCTCTCAGCCGGGCCACCGGCATATGACAGTCTGCTCACGACTACAGCTCCTCAAATGGGATCGGCGCGGCGTATGCACGCCGCGCTTCGCAGGCCACACGCGCCGAAGCGTGCCGCTCAGGCGCTGGCCAGCGCGGGCAGCAGGCGGTCATACTCGCGCTTGACCAGCTTGTAGCACTCGCACGAATGCTTCTCCAGCCCGCAGCGGTCAAGCACGGTGATATGGCCGCGGCTGTGGTGGATCAGGCCCAGGTCTTCCAGCTTGCCGGCCGCTTCGGTCACGCCTTCGCGGCGCACGCCGAGCATGTTGGCGATGACCTGCTGGGTAATCACCAGCTCGTTGGAGCTGAGCCGGTCGATGGCCAGCAGCAGCCAGCGGCACAGTTGCTTGTTCAGGGAGTGGTGGCGGTTGCAGGCCGCGGTCTGTGCGATCTGCGTGAGCATGGCCTGCACGTACAGCAGCGTCACGCGCTGCAGCGTGGGCAGGCGCGGCAGGTCGCCGCGCAGCAGGCGCGCGGGAATGCGATAGGCCATTCCGGGGCTGCGCACTTCCACCCGGCTGGGCATGGTGTCGCCGCCGGTGACCACCGGGATGCCGACCAGCCCTTCGTTTCCGACCGCGGCGATCTCGACCGTCGCGCCGTCCTCCAGCAGCGACAGCAGCGATACCACCGCGGTGGTCGGGAAATAGACATGGACGATGCGCTGGCCGGAATCAGTCAGGAGTTCGCCGGCGCGCAGACGGACCAGCTCGAAGTGCTGCGCCAGCGTCTCCCACTCGCCGCGCGGCAGCGCGCTGAGCAGGTGATTGACATGCAGATCCGATCGATGCGTAATCATTTTCGTACCCCCTGTCCAATCCCGAGTCCGGGAACAACGCTCTGCCGGCCTGGCTCGGCACGACTGCTTTCCGAGAACCGGCTGGCTACGCCGCCGACCCAGGTGCGGCGCTCTTTGCAAGCCAGTGCCTCTATTTAGCGTCATGGCAGCGCGCTCCGACAGTAGGCGAACGGCTGGGGAACGGTCATCCATCGGGAGGTTGGACGGAAAGGCGAGAGTGAAGCGGGCGCTGACAAGGGCGCCATGCGCCGCGGCGGCTGCGATGTCCGCCGCCGCCATACGAGGCGAGGCGGCACGGCAGATGGAAGCTGTTACGGGCTAGTCAGTCACGGCAGGCACGCAAGGCTGGATGCATGGCATGCCCTCCGCTGTCGGCATGAGACCCGGGATATCGTGCAAAAGGCGGATGCACCGGGTTGCCCCCGGCGCCGGATCGAACCGGTTCTGTGCCAGACGCCGGAGGCGGCACACCAGCCAAGTGTTGCCCGCTGCAGGCAGGATCTGCCGACTCATGGCTTGAACTCGCCGAAATGCGCGGCCAGCAACGGCACGCTGGCCAGGTATGAGGCTTCGAGCTGGTCCAGGCAGTCTTCGCAACGGTCCGGCTTGCGGCTGATGACCGCGCGCATCAGGCGGAACTGCATCACCATCGCCTCCGAGGCCATGGTGTAGCAGGCTTGTGCCGCCTTCTCGGGCACCTCCTGCCCGTGCATCACCAGCCAGCGCAGGTAGCGCGCCAGCAGCTCGAAATTGGCGCCGAGCTGGCGCAGCACGCCCGACGCGTAGTGGTGAAAGCCCGGTTCCCCGCGCGCCATCAGCCGCTCGAGATGCTGGGGAAATACCGCGCGAAACATTGTGACGGGGTTCTCGCGCGGACGGTTGCCCAGGTGAAAGCGCAGCAATGCCAGCGAGGCCTCGAGCAGCGTCTCGGCAGCGTGCGGATGCCCGTTGCGGCGGACCACATCGGCGTGCATGAAGGGCAGCGCGTCGGCACTGCGCACGCCCGGTGCCAGGCGAATGATGGCGGCGTAGTCCTCGCCGGTCGCGGTGTGGTAGCCGTCGGAGTGGTAGTAGCCGACTGCGCCGGCTTCGGGGATCAACACATCGATGGCAATGCAGGTGGGCATGCAATGGCGCAGGTAGCCGGCGCCGCGGGGTGGCGGCAACTGGCTGCTGTCCAGTTCCATCACGACGATATGGCCGCGCGAGGTCTGTGCCGCAACGTGCGACTCGAGCGAGTCGTAGAACGTCAGGGCGTGCACGGTGAGGCCGTACAGCCGCTCCAGGTCGGCATCCGGAAAGCGGCACTGCGTGAAGTGGTCGGCCTCGAAGTCCTGCCGCACCGCGCAGGCCAGTGCCGCGACCGGCGGCAGGTCCAGCCCGTGCAGCAGCTCGATCCAAAGGTCGATATGGCAGTTGACGTGCGACCACACCGGATTGCCGCCGCGCAATCCTGGTCCGCCCCGTCCACGCATCCTGGTGTCGCCGTGCACTAGTGACCTCCGCGCCTGCCATGCCGCTTCATGAGCGGGTACGGACGGCCCATGCCGGGCCCGCGCGCGTGCCTGACGAGCGATACGGCAGGCCGAGCGCTGACACCAGTCATTTTTCCGTCTCCCCCTGAACCCGAGCCAGATACTTGCTGCCATTGGCCATGATGGCGATCTTGGCGCGCGCGGTTCTGGCCAGTCTGTTGGACGGCGCACAAACCCGCAAAGGGTTCAGGCGGTTCAGGGGCACTCAGCCGCAAATATGCGCGCATGGTGCTTCTGGTTGATGGAGGACTGCGAACTGATTGGTTATCGTCAAGGAGACGTGTGGGCGGGCAGTATGGCCCGCACGCCTTCAAAGCCCGCATGGTCCCCCGGTCGGCGGGCTTCTTTTTTGGCTCGCCGGCTGGTGTCCTGTTCCGCAAATACCTTGCCATGAAATCGCCCCAACTGGGCGATTTTCATTTTGGCAAGCTGCGCGACGACGAAGAGAATGACAAAGGCACAGTGGCACCCGGCGAGGCCGCCGGGTGCCACTGTGCCTGATTCTCGCTGGATGCCTGCTGGTTCAGGCCACGAGTGGTGGCGGCACGCGATGCCGATGCTGAGCAATGATCAGCGCCCTCAGGCTTTCCACACGCAGCCGCGCTTCGCGCTCGCCGGCCGCGCGGGCCGCGTCGGCGGCGGCCAGCTCGCAGTCAAACTGACGCCCGTGCAGTTCACCGCGATAGAGCAGCGGCTCATCGCTGCCCTCGTTGGCACCCGCGTGGCAACCATGGTCAAGGCTGGCAGCCAGCCTGATCTCGAAGCAGCACGCCCACTTGCCTCTGCCTTCGCGCACAGCAAAGCCGCGAACGACGAGAAATTCCAGTCCGGCCTCCATATGACCCCCTTACTTCCCCAGGGCGGCCTGCCTGCAAACTGGGCTGGCTTCTGCCTCCGGGCGAATCAAGCATAGGCAATCAGGTGCGATGCGCACTCCTACGGTGGATGTAGGTCTGCTCGCTCAAAGGAGGGAGGCGGTGGCCCCGTTGGCGCCCGTCAGTGACAGCGCCATGCGCGGAAAGCACTGGCCGCCGGCCCACACCAGCGCGGTGGCGGCGCAGACCAGTTCAACCGGTGCCGGCAGCGCGAGACACCCGCTGGCACCGAGCAGCGCGGCATGCAGCATCAGCGAGGCATCGAGGCGATCGGACAGCACCAGCCAGCGCCGTGGCGCCAGGCGTGCCTGCAGCTGGTCCAGCAACGCACGCGGGTCGCCCTCCAGTGCGCTGCAATCGATCAGCGCGATATCGGCCGGGTCCGGCGATGGCTCCGATGACGAAGCCTGCGTCGATGCGCGCGCCGATTCATGCAGCCACTGCGGCGTGCGCCACGTGATCGGCTGCGGCACGTCCAGTGCGTTCAGGCGACGCGCCAGGACACGGCACATCATTTCATTGCTGGCGATGAGATAGGTCGGCATTGACTCGGTCTGGCAGCTGGCCCGGGCCGCAGATGCGCTTGCCACCGGGTCGGGATCCGGGCCGCGGGGCGGCCCGCCTTGCAGGGCATCAGGGCAGCGCCGGCCGCCGGAAAAAGTGTCTGCAGATGCCTTTCATCACAAGGTAGCAAGCCGCCGCCGCCATTGCCTCATGCTTTTGGCCGAGAGCCGCACGCCAGAAGGATGAGGCGCGACCCGTGAACGCCGCGCCGCCACCCGTCACGCAGCTTGGCAGGTGGGATCAGGTGCCGGCACCCGGGTCACCGGATTGACGGGCGTGGCGGGCCCGGCCCAGTTGAGCGTGGCACCCTTCTGCAGGGCAACGTAGACGGCTTCGCCCTTGTTGCGTACGTGCAGGCGCTGGTACAGCGTGCAGGCATGCGTCTTCGCGGTGGCCACCGAGATATTCAGCATGCGGCTGACCGTCTTGATGGGATAGCCCCGAGCCAGCAGCGCCAGCACTTCGTACTGGCGTTCGGTGATGTTCAGCAGGTGCGCGCCGGCCGACGGGGTTTCGTGGTACGTCGCGTGCGCCTGGAAATGGCGCTGGGGCGCGGGCACCGCATGCTCGAGCACGGCCTCGCCGATGCCTGCGCGCAGCGCCACGACCCGGGCCTCGCCCTGCCCTGCGCTGCTTGCCACCGGGGTATGGCCGGCATCGAGTTCCGATTGCCAGGCATGGTGGCTGCCCTGGGCACGCGCCGGGAAGCACTCGCCGCCGGCCAGCACCAGGCGCACCGCGGCATCGAGCGCATCCGCACTGCAGCTCTTGGCCACGCAGCCGCGCACCGGGTCAGGCAAGCCTGCATCCGGCAGCGATGGGGCCGCCTGATCGCTGAGGACCAGCACGCGCTGCGGGCGTAGCCGCTGGCACAGTTCCTCCAGCATGGCCCAGCCGCCGGCGTGATCGGCTGGCAGGCCATAGATCAGCAGGTCGGCATCGTACAGCCACAAATCTGAATCGACTGGGGCGAGGGGATCGATATCGATCAGGTCACCAGGAATATGTGCTTGGGCCAGCAGATGGCGCAGACCCAGGCGCAGGAGGGGGTGAGGCTCGATCAAGAGGATGGTGGCCATGGCCGCTCTCTTATTATTGCGGCAAGTTCGGACCCTGCGACAATCCGCGCTTGCTTGTCGGAAATGCTCCGCTATCTTGCGGTTGCACTTCCATACGATCCGCCATCGCTCCAGACCGCCCGCAGCCTTCCCGTCAGGCTGCAGGTCCGTCCTTCCCGTGGAGATACCGGATCGCCCCGTTTTGCGTGTTAAGACGCTTATGTAGAAAGAGTCTTAGATGCGACTGAAGTCTGATCTAAGTATTTATAACTCCTGACCTGCAGCATATGAAACGCGTAGGTCGAATGCAAGGTGATGGTGCGCTGCGGCGGGTTTTCCCGAAGCACTGCCTGACACCAGCATACGGATGCCACAAGGGCAGCGGGGATGACTTTCCAGTGAAAACGCGCATAAAATTATCGGCATTGTATTTATCTATGCATTTCGGGCCGGATGAATTCTCGCTCGCTTCAAGTGCCTTATAAATCAAGAAGTTAGCCATTCAGCGCATACCTGCCGATGATTCCTGGAATGATGATGGTCAGCCTCACCCGCAGCGAATTTGCGGCGGTACGCGCCTATGTGCAGGGCATGCCGGCGGCCATGGTGGTGCCCCGCTACCTGGCCGACGAAGCCGATGACGACGAAGCCGGGGCCGAGTCTGCGCTGCGGATCCTGCTTGCCCTGCGCGACCGGATGGTCCAGCTCGCGCACCTGCACGGACGGGCGGACCTGGCCGAACTGCTGCTGGCCGGCCCTGGCCGCTCCAACCGCGGCATGGATCGCCGCGTCGACGCGCTGGCTGAGCTCGAACGGTTGGGTACGGCGGCGCCGCGCCCCCAGCACGGCGTGGAGTTGTGGTTTGCGCCAGCCTTGGCGCGACGCTTGCGCAAGGCTGAAATTGTGACCCTTAATTCTCTTTTTGAGCTTGCAAACCGACGCGGCAGCGCCTGGTGGCGGGCCGTCCCGCGCATTGGCGCGCTTGCCGGCGCGGCCGTCAACCGCTGGCTCAGCGAGAACCGTGCTGCCTTCCGGGACCCGGACGGCAAGCCGCTGCTGGGCGCGCACGTCGGCAACCGGACTCTGCTCGAGCGAGGCAGGCTGGGACCAGGGATGCGCCAGCCGTTGCCGCTGGAATGGATGACCGCGTCGCCCGCGTTAGCCGCTGACGCCAGCTGCCCGTACAGTCAGGGCCTCGACGTCGTCCAGGCCTGGCTGCGCGATGCCGCCGGCGACAGCGGCAGCACGTTCTCGGCCTACCGCAAGGAGGCGGAGCGCTTGCTGCTATGGGCAGCACTGGAGCGGCGCAAGGGCCTGTCGCAGCTCGATCTGGACGACCGCCGGGCCTACCTGGGCTTCCTGGCGCAGCCCGAACCGGGCAGCCGCTGGTGCGGACCGCGGGCACCGCGCCACCTGGCCGGCTGGCGTCCGTTCACCGGCCCGCTCAGTCCGGCAAGCGTGCGGCATAGCATGCGGGTGCTGGCCGCCCTGTTCCGCTGGATGCATGCCAACGGCTACCCGGTCACAGCGCTCTGGCCAGCCCGGATCCCGGACGGCACCGATGCCTCGGCGGCAATGGAGGCGGCGCGGCCGGACACCTTGCAGGTTCCCGAGGCCAGCCTGGCTCCCTTCCTGTCATGGCTGGAACACCGGGGCGGCGACGACGATGGCCAGCGCTACCGGACCGCCCATGCGGCAATCCTGCTGTTGCGGGAACACCGGCTCAGCCTGGACCGGCTGACCTCGGTCACGCGGCGTTCGCTGGCGCCGATGCAGCAGCCTGCGCGGGTTCCGGAAGACGGTGTGGAAAGCATTGTGCCAGACGGAACGCCCGGCTTTGGCCTGGCCACGCAGCACGCGCTGGCCCGGCATTGGCGTGACCGCAACCTCCAGTGGGACGGTGCGGGCACAGAAGACGCCTCGCTGATCGGTCCACCGGCCGCGCCGCCGACCCGGCGCGCGCAGCGCAAGCTGGCGGCATTGCCGCTGGCCGGCTACTCGGTGCGTGGCCTGCATGCCCTGCTGTCCAGCATGCTTGAGCGCTACCGCAAGACCTGTGATCCGGAGTTTGGCGCGCGCTCGCCGCGCGACCTGCTGGCTTGAGCGCTGCGGCGGCAATGCTGCCGCAGCGGCGCCATGGCTTGCCTGCCCGGCTCAGAGCAGCGTGTTGTCCAGCCCGAAGCGGGCCTTCAGGGCCTCGACCAGCGCCTCGCGGGCACTGCGGTCGCTCAGCTGCACGTCCAGCATCACGCGTCCCGAGTCCCATTCCTTGATGGTGCCCAGCAACTGGCCGCTGTCGGTCCGGATCTTGTATTGCCGGCTGATTTCCTTGACCTTGCGCGCCTTGCCTTCCTGCGCGTGCTTGCGGATGGCTTCAACCTCGCGGCTCGACAGGCCGTCATTGATGATGCGCGCCGCCAGTTCGCGCGTGCGCTCCTCGCCCGCCAGCTTGCAGTACAGCGTCAGCTCATAGCCCGCGGCGATGCCGATCGCGCTCGGGCGCTCGCGCATCACGCCCAGCACGGACTCGGGCAGGCGCAGCAGCGCCAGCGTCTTGTTCACGGTGCCGGCCGACATGCCGGTCAGCTCGCAGATTTCCTCTTCCTTCTGGACCTTGCCTTCGTCCAGCAACTGGCGCCAGGCGATCGCATTGTCCAGCGCTGACTGGTCCGAGCGCTGCTCGTTGAGCATGAACGACAGCCGGTAGAAGTCCAGGTCGCTCAGGTCGTTTTCGACAAAACATTCCATCTCGAGCTTGCCGGCAGACGCCAGAGCTCGCTTGCGGTAATGACCGTCGATCAGGATGTAATGGCCGGGGCGCGCCGGATCGGGCGCGGCCAGGCCGGGGGTCTTCTGGCCGTGCGTGGCAATGGATGCCGCCCGCTCCTGCACCACGGCGGGATCGTAGAGGCGCCGCGCGTTGAGAGGATTGTCGTGCAGTTGCTCCAGCGGAATCCTGATCAGCTGCCGGCCCGCGGCGGCTTCGCCAAGACTTTCAGCGCTGAAAACGGGCGCGCCATCGGCTCCCCTGCCCTGCAGCAATCCATTCGGATGCTGGGAAATGGCCGCTTCCGCGCGAGCGAAGCGGTCCAGCGTATCGTTGCGGGTCTTTTCGGCCGCCATGCCGGCCAGCATGCCAGCCTTGAGGCTCTTCAGTTTGGTAGCCATACCTAGTGCTCAATCAAAGACAGTATTTCGTCGACCATCATGTCGACCTCCTGCACCGCCTCGCGTGCGCCGGCAACGCCGTGCACGGTGCAGCCGATCGCCTGGCATTCCCGGAATGCCGAGCGCGACCCGATCATCGAATTCAAAAGCGGTACGTCGCCGTCGTCGCCAAGGATTTCAATGGCCTGGCGCGCGATCGAGACGCGGCGCTGGACCATATTGGCCATCACACGGATCAGCAAGGACTCATTCTGGACTTGGGCGTGCTGCGCCAGCGTCTTGGCCGCTACCGCCGCCCACAGATCCGGCGGCGAAGGCACCACCGGAATAATGGCAAGGTCCGAAATCAGCAGCGCGCTCGAGGGCGCTGCCGAATGCACCGCCGGCGGGCAATCCACGACGATGTAGTCATAATCCTGGACGAATTTGCGGACCTCACGGTGCATGGCGCCGCCCGAGGGCGCCAGGCCAATCACGGAAGCCGGGAACGGCCGCTCGTCGCTGGCCTGCGCCGCCCAGCGAGTGGCGGTGCCTTGCTCGTCCATGTCGACCAGCATCGAGCGCGCGCCGCGCAGGCCAAGCGTCCCAGCAAGGTGCATGCTGACCGTAGTCTTGCCGCAACCGCCTTTCTGGTTAAAGACTGTGATGATTTTGGCTGGCACTGCGACCTCTCTTTCAGCGCTGAAAGCGCGGTTGATTCTTAAGGCGCAACTGTAGCCAAAAGCACGTGATGCTTCAACCGTTTTCCAAATTTACAAAATATATATTGCCGATGCAGAGAGCAGAGGCCGCCATTTGGCAGCCGGAAACGAGCCGTACCGTAAAATTGCTTGAAAAACAGCCCGGGATGTGCCTAAAGTATCTATAGTGCGCATTACGCCGCACATGACACCGCAATCCAAAGTGGTTATGATGCGCGCTACAGTCGAGTCAAGTCGTGTCAACCTCGTCGGCTTCCGTTCGGTATCTACGAGAACTCAACGTGCTTGAACGGTTGTTTGCGTTGTGTACAAGAACTTGCTTCGAAAAGGAAATTCCTATGGCAACCGGTACGGTCAAGTGGTTCAACGAGACCAAGGGCTTTGGCTTCATTACCCCGGACGACGGTGGTGCAGACCTGTTCGCGCACTTCTCGGAAATCCAGGGCTCGGGCTTCAAGACCCTGAAGGATGGGCAGCGCGTGACGTTTGAAGTCAAGCAAGGCCCGAAGGGCCTGCAGGCTTCGGCAATCAAGCCGGCCTGACCAGCCTCGGCTGACCCGCCCGTTGCGGATCCGTCCGCGGCGGGCAAACAAAAAAGGCAAGCGTTCAACGCTTGCCTTTTTTGCATTCGGGGCCAGACATGGTGTCCGGCCTCAGTTCCGGCGCGCCCGGACCTGCTGATGCCGTCCCGAGAGCACGTGCAACGGCGTGCGCGGATCTCCCCGGGCGGGAAGCTGGCAAATCAGCCCAGCTTGCGCACGCTGGTCCGGGAAGGCTGCAGGATCAGCGCCTTGGACGAATCCGCATCGACCTTGGCACCGGGATACACCACCAGCACATCCTTCAGGGCCTTGCGGAACAGCGCACGGAACTTGCGCTCGCTTTCGGTCTCGGTGCCGAACTGCATCTGCAGCGCCTCCCACGGGATTTCCGTGCGGCGCTGGATGGTGAAGAAGCGGTAGGTCAGCCACGAATACACGTCCAGCGCGAACGGCGACTGTTTCAGCGCCTTGAGCGCGCGCATGTCGACCGGTACGGGGCGGTTGACCAGTTCGTTGAAGAACGGCTCGGACAGCACCACGAAGCTCTCGAACATGGACCCCTGACCAGGCTGCATGGGGTCCCACCAGGTCGACAGTTGATCGGCCAGCAGGTAGCCCACCCGATCGATCGACAGTGGCTCGTGGTTGGGGTTCTGGTTCTGGCTCGGCGTCGACTTGTTTTGCACGATAGCGATGGTCGCCGAGAACAGGCGGATCATCTGCTGGCGTACCAGCGTCATCGTGCCGCGCTTGCCGCCGGTGGCCATCGGAATGCCGAGGTTGTACATGAACTCGGACAGCGAATTGCCCAGCGAAATGCGCCGGTCCTCTACCGTGCCGGTGAATTCGCCGCGCTTTTTCTTCGCCATGATCTCCTTGCCGATCCAGGCCAGCATCAGCCGCGGATAGGAGCCATAGGGGTAACCCAGCGAGACGGTCTCGGACACCAGCTTCTGGCGGCCGTTGGCGGCACGTTCGGAGCGTTGCTGCGTGAAGTAGCCAGGCTGGATCATCAGCGAGATATTGCCGCTGGTGCGGGTCCATACCGGCGGCGCGCCCTTGGGCGCGCGGTAGGGCAGCGTTACCTGGACGCTGGCGCGGCTCAGGAAGCCGACTTCACCGCT
The DNA here is from genome assembly GCF_058787975.1 of Cupriavidus sp. FW305-26. Taxonomy (NCBI): domain Bacteria; kingdom Pseudomonadati; phylum Pseudomonadota; class Betaproteobacteria; order Burkholderiales; family Burkholderiaceae; genus Cupriavidus; species Cupriavidus sp. FW305-26. Next base: position 1,690 of record NZ_JBYTAH010000027.1, on the reverse strand, counting down.
TTGCCAGGCGTCTTCACGCTCCATGGCCTGCGCTTCGTCGAACAGACGCTGGAATTTCTCGGACGGAACCAGGTTGTTCTCGTTGCCGGGAACAATGATGCGGGAGGGTTCGGCGTCCAGGTCGAGGACGCTTCGATCCCCCGTGGTGGCCGGGGAGCGTTTGATGGGCATATTGGCGTGCTTCGGATTACCCGCCTTTGTACTCGAAGCCGCAAAGGTTGTCACGCAGAAACAGGTACGCAAAGCCTTTGCGTTGCTCGCCCTGTTTTCTGCCGGCTGGGAATCTCACGACTGGTCGCATGGTGGCGGACGGTGGGCAACCCGCCAGGGTTGTCCACGGTTCGCCAGCCATCCACTACCAGTAAACGATACCGATACGGGTTAACTACTTGTAAACCGTATACGTGAAGTTCAGCGCCTTGATTCGTAAGGGAAAAACCAACCCCGCCGAACCCGATTCTGCGGGCAACCGTACTCGATTCTGCGAAGGGCCGAACCCGTATCTGCGGCAAGCCGAACCTGTATCTGCGGGTGGGGCGAACTGGTTTCTGCGGGGATAACTTGCAGGTTCCACAGCCTTTTCCACAGCGGCCACTCCTCAAACCGTACCCGTTTCTGCGAGCGAGCGCCAGGTATACGCGGCTTGCGAGGGTTCCAGTGCCTCTTTCCCGCAGAAAGTACGGCCAGAGCCCGGTTATCCCCGCAGAAACTGGTTCACTTGCCGGGCTGCTGACGGGCGCTTTGCGCGCCAGGCGTACCCGTTTCTGCGTTCCGAGACCTGAAACCGTACCTGTTTCTGCGCTGGCCTGAAAGGCCGCTGCCGTGCTGCCCCAGCGTACCTGTTTCTGCGGCGTACCCATTTCTGCGTGCCGACCCTGGCACCCTGGTGCGCCGCGAAGCGTACCCGTTTCTGCGTATCTCCTGCCGGGCTCTTCCGGGTCATGCGTACCCGTTTCTGCGCAGACCCATGGCGCTGTTCTGACGGAACTATCACCAAGTTTCCATTCTACATGAGAGTTGCAGAAAAAGCTAGCACTCACACTCAACGTATACGCGGGAGACTCGCGGCGCTACGCGCCGTACCTGTTTCTGCGCAGACAGATCATGGATGCCGAAGCTCGGCCGGGTAGCCACCCGCCTTGCATGTCGTTGGCGTACCCGTTTCTGCGTGGCGTTGAGTGGTGCGCCTGTGCCCGTGGGCGTACCTGTTTCTGCGAGAGGTGCCGGCAGCCTCAGGGCTTCCGATGGTTATTGCGTTGCAACATTAGCCGTACCCGTTTCTGCGTCGTCGGCCTGGCCCGGCTTTGTGGATATGTAGGAGGAATGCGGGCCGGAGAACCGCTGCCATCGGCCGAATCCAATTCGAAAAAAATTTTTGGGCGTACCCGCTTCTGCGTGCCAGAAGGCTCCTGGAAAGACCCCAGTGCCGCAGGGCGTACCTGTTTCTGCGTACCCGCTGCCCAGCGCAAGCAGGCCTGCCAGGACAGACCGTACCCATTTCTGCGAGGCTCACGGGCCGTGCCTGACCTCGTGCGGTGCAGCAGGGCGTACCCGATTCTGCGTGGAGCGCAAGGCTGGATGGTGAGCGGGAAAGTGCGCCGCGCAAGGCCAGGCGTGCCGGCTGGCGGCGGCATGGGCATGCGGGGGGCTGGAGCGGAGCGCCTGGCGGTCTGCATGACCGGGGCAGGCG
>NZ_JBYTAH010000026.1:64720-82228 GCF_058787975.1 Cupriavidus sp. FW305-26 | reverse complement strand
CGGTCCGACGACATGTCCATGCCGTAGACCTCCCACGGCGTGGTTTCCAGGATGCGGCGCGTCAGGTGATGGCCGATAAAGCCGTTGACGCCGAGGATCAGTACTTTCTTGCCTTGCATTGGATTTGACGAATGGCAGGGGAAATCGGGAGGCGCCGGCGCGGCTAGCGCGCGCCGGCGAGGGGGAAGTTGGCGACGGCCACGCGCCGCCAGTCGCGCGCGACGACATGCATCGGCACGCGCGCGCTCAGTTCAGAGAATGCCTGCGGCGAGAGCAGCGCGATGGCACGCGGGCCATGCTGCCAGGCATCGACGAAGGCATCGAGGGTCGGCAGCCACTTCTGCGGCTCCTGTCCGGCGCCGAACGCGAGCTCGTCGGCCTGCGCCACCATGGTGAGCGGATGGCGCAGGTAGAAGGGCAGGGTATGGTCGAGCATGCCGACGCCGTAGAGCGGCATGCCGGGGCGCAGCACGCGTTCGATCGGCGCCACCATGTCGATGCCCGAGGCGGAGCGGCCGATCGCTTCATGGCCCAGCAATGCCGTGGAGAACGCCAGCAGCATGCCGAATGCATAGGCCGTGATGCTGGCCAGGCGGCCATGCCGCCGCAGCAGCCACAGCCCGATGGCGGCGCTGATAATCACCAGCGCGAATGCCAGCGCCACCCATGCGGCATACGCGCGGTACAGCGCGTTGGGGGTGTTGTTGGAATCCAGCGTGGCCACGACCGGGCTTGCCAGCAGGCCGATCGCGCCCACCGCCAGCATGGCGCACAGCTGCCTGCGCCACGGTTGGTCACCGGTCCGCGCCAGCGCTGCGCCCGCCAGGATCGCCAGTGCGGGAAACAGCGGCAGGATGTAGCCGGGCAGCTTCGAGCCCGACAGGCTGAAGAACACGAAGATCGACACCGCCCACAGCCCTGCCATCAGCGCAGGCTGGAACGGCCTGGACCCACCCGCGGCAACCACGCCGGCACGCTGCCCGACCGCGCGGACCATGCCGGGAACCAGCCCGAGCCACGGCAGGAAGCCGCCCACCAGCAGCGGCACGAAGTACCACGGCGCACCCTTGCGCGCATGCACGGTCGAGGTGTAGCGCTGCCAGTGCTCGTGGATAAAGAAAAAGCGCAGGAATTCCGGATTGCGCCGCGCCACCAGCCAGTACCAAGGCATCGCCACCAGCAGCATCAGGGCGATGCCGGCCGGCGCATGCAGGCGGCGCCACCGTGCGAGGTCGCGCGTCACGCAGGTGTACACCACCAGCACCAGTCCCGGCAGCGCCAGCCCGACCAGCCCCTTGGTCAGCACCGCCACGCCCATGGCCGCCCAGCACGCCAGCATCCAGCGGCGGCGTGCCGGCGCCGTGGCGTGCGGATGCTGGGCCAGCAGCATGCACGCGAGCACGCAGGCCATGCTGCCGGACAGCGTCATGTCCAGCGTATTGAAGTGCGCGGCGAGGTTCCACATGGGCGCGCTTGCCAGCACCAGTCCGGCCAGCAAGCCCGCACGCGCGCCGAACCAGCGCGCGGCGGCCAGCATCGATATTCCCAGCCCGGCGATGCCGGCCAGCGCCACGCACAGCCGCGCCTGCCAGTCGCCGATGCCGAACAGCGCGTACGACACCGCCGTGGCCCACATATGGAACGGCGGCTTCTCGAAGTACTTCAGCCCGTTGTAGCGGATCGTGACCCAGTCGCCCGTGCTCAGCATCTCGCGGGCGATCTCGGCATAGCGGCCCTCGTCGGGCCCGAGCAGGTGGCGCACGCCCAGCGTGCCGAACCAAAGCAGCGCGAACGCCAGCACCACCAGCCCGAGCGTCACCGCGGGCACGCCCGCCAGCCGCGTGGCATGCCACGGCGCGGCGGGCCGGGCGCTGATGAGCCCAGGCTCGGCGGCGAGGCGGTCGGAACGGTGCATGATGCGCAAACGGCTCGGCGTGAAAGGGAAGGGTGGGTGGTGGCGCGCGTGGCGGCGTGCAGGCGCTCGGCGGCAAGGCCATGTCCACGCTGGCGGCCCGCGCCGCGTTGAACAGCGGGGCGCCAGCAAAATGAGCGCAGGATAGTTCGCGAACCTTAATGGCACATTAAGGCGGGGCGCGCACAATACCGTGATACGTCCGGGTCACCCGAGAAAATGAGAATCCTTATTGTTGAAGACGACCCGATGCTGGGTGACGGGCTGCGGCGCGGCCTGCAGCTGCTCGACTATGCGGTCGACTGGTTCAGCACCGGCACCGAAGCCGACCATGCGCTCGGCGTGGTCCACTACGATGCCGTGGTGCTGGACCTGGGCCTGCCAGGGGAAGACGGCATGTCGCTGCTCGCGCGCTGGCGTGGGCGCGGCAGCCGCATCCCGGTGATCGTGCTGACCGCGCGCGATGCGATCGACAGCCGCATCGGCGGCCTTGACGCCGGTGCCGACGACTACCTGGTCAAGCCGATCGCGCTCGATGAGCTGGCGGCCCGGCTGCGTGCCGTGACCCGCCGCGCCGCGGGCCTGTCGTCTCCAGTGTGGAAGCACGGCGCGCTGGAATTCCATCCGGCCGCGCGCCAGGCGTACTGGCAGGGCAAGCCCCTGGAGCTGACCAGCCGCGAAGCCATGCTGCTGGAGCTGCTGCTGGCGCACCCCAACCGGCTGCTGACGCGCGACTTCCTGCGCGACAAGCTCTATGACTGGCAGGGCGGCGTTGAAAGCAACGCGCTGGAAGTCCATATCCACCACCTGCGCCGCAAGATCCATCCGAAGATCGTGCGCACCTTCCGCGGCGCCGGCTACACGCTGGGCGCGGCCGAGGATTGCACATGACGTTGCAGCGCCGGCTCATCCTTGCGGTGCTGATCGCCGCGCCGGTGGTGTGGCTGCTGACCATCGGCATGACCTACGTGCGCGCCCGGCACGAGATCAATGAACTCTATGACACCGACATGGTGCGCATGGCGCTGCAGATGCATTCGGTGGTGCCGCTGGTGGATGTCGCCGCGGCGCCGTCGCGCACCCGGCTGCCAGAGCTGGTCGAGGGCGACCAGGGCGATGCGGGCCTGGGCGATCTCGCCATCGCCGCCTGGCTGCCGGACGGCAAGCCCTTGCATATCGATCCCGAGGGCGACCTGCTGCCGCGTGCGCCAGGAGTGAAGGGCTTTACCGACGTCACCATCGACAAGCAGTCCTGGCGGCTTTACTACCTCGATGATCCCGACACGGGCTGGCGCGTCTGCGTGGGCCAGCAACTGGCCGAGCGCAATGAGCTGATCCTGTCCTATATCGCCGCGCAGGTGCTGCCGTGGGCCGCAGGCCTGCCGGTGCTGATCGGCCTGTTGATCTGGTTCATGCGGCGCGCGATGGCGCCGGTGCGCGCGTTGTCGACCGATATTGAAGGCCGCGCCCCCCAAGACCGCCGGCCGCTCAGCCTGCAGGCAGTGCCGGGCGAACTGGTGCCGCTGGTGCACGCCATGAACCGCCTGCTGGCGCGCGTGTCGGATTCGATCGAGCATGAACGGCGCCTCACCGCCGATGCTGCCCATGAGATGCGCACGCCGTTGGCCGCGCTGAAGGCGCAGTGGGAAATCGCCGAGCGTTCGGCCGATGACGCCGAGCGCGCGCAGGCACGCGCCAACGTGGCCACCGGCATCGACCGCATCAGCCGGCTGGTGTCGCAGCTGCTGACGCTGAGCCGGCTGGAAGATGCTGCCGGCCTGCCGTCACGCCAGCCGGTCAACTGGATCCCGGTGGCGCAGCAGGCGCTGTCGGACTGCCTGGCTCTGGCGCAGCGGAAGCAGGTCGACGTCGAGCTGGAGTGGCCCCCGGAAGGGCAGGCGCCATTGCCGGTGGCGGGTGACGCCAACCTGCTGTCGCTGCTGCTGCGCAACCTGCTCGACAACGCCATCCGCTACAGCCCGCCGGGCGCGCTGGTGACCATCGATTTCCGGCCCGACAGCGTCACGGTGCTCGACCAGGGCCCGGGCGTCGCGCCTGACGTGCTGGCGCGGCTGGGCGATCGCTTCTTCCGTGGCGGATCGGGGCAGCGCGAGCAGGGCCACGGCCTCGGCATTTCGATCGCGCAGCGCGTGGCGCGGCTGCATGGGCTGGAGATTGCGTTCGCCAACCGCACCGATGGCGCCGGCAAGGGCCTGGCCGTTCGGATCGCGCACGGCGGCTGAAAACGACGACGCCCCGCACGGTCGCCCGTGCGGGGCGTCATGCCATCGGCTTGCGGGCTAGCGCTTGAGCTTGGCGAAGGCCGCGGCCATGGCGCCGGCCGGTTCCGCCTCGCGGCGGCCGCCGTTGAAGCCCTTGCCGCCGCCGTTGCGTTGGCCGCCGCGGTCACCACGGTCGCCGCCGGCACGCGCCGCGGCCTGGCCTGGCTCGTCGTCCAGGCGCATCGACAGGCCGATGCGGTTGCGCTTGACGTCGACCTCCATCACCTTGACCTTGACGATCTGGCCGGCCTTGACCACCTCATGCGCGTCCTTGACGAACTTGCTGGACAGTGCCGAGATGTGGACCAGGCCGTCCTGGTGCACGCCGATATCGACAAAGGCGCCGAAGGCCGCCACGTTGGTGACCACGCCTTCCAGCACCATGCCGGGCTGCAGGTCCTTCACGTCTTCCACGCCTTCCTGGAAGGTTGCGGTCTTGAACTCGGGGCGCGGATCGCGGCCCGGCTTTTCCAGCTCGGACAGGATGTCGCGCACGGTCGGCAGGCCGAAGGAGTCGTCGGTGAACTGCGTCGGCGACAGGCCGCGCAGCGCGTCGCGGTTGCCCATCACGTCGCGCAGGCCCTTCTTGACGTGTTCCAGGATGCGCTGCACCACCGGATACGCTTCCGGGTGCACCGAGGAGCGGTCCAGCGGATTGTCGCCGTCGTTGATGCGCAGGAAGCCGGCGGCCTGCTCGAAGGTCTTGTCGCCCAGGCGCGGCACCTTTTTCAGCGCATCGCGGTTGGGGAAGGCGCCATTGGCGTCGCGGAACTCGACGATATTGCGCGCCAGCACCGTGTTCAGGCCCGACACGCGCGCCAGCAGCGGCGCCGAGGCGGTGTTGACGTCCACGCCCACGGCGTTGACGCAGTCTTCGACCACGGCGTCCAGCGCCCGCGCCAGCTCGCGCTGGTTGACGTCATGCTGGTACTGGCCCACGCCGATCGACTTGGGATCGATCTTGACCAGTTCGGCCAGCGGATCCTGCAGCCGGCGGGCAATCGACACCGCGCCGCGCAACGACACATCCAGGTCCGGGAATTCCTTGGCGGCCAGTTCCGACGCCGAATACACCGAAGCGCCGGCCTCGCTGACCACAATCTTGGTCAGCTTCAGCTCGGGCATCTGCTTCATCAGGTCCTGCACCAGCTTGTCGGTTTCGCGGCTGGCGGTGCCGTTGCCGATCGACACCAGCGCCACATTGTGCTGCGTTGCCAGGCGCGCCAGCGTGGCGAGCGAGCCGTTCCAGTCGCGGCGCGGCTCGTGCGGGTAGATGGTGGCGGTGTCCAGCAGCTTGCCGGTGCTGTCCACCACGGCGATCTTGCAGCCGGTGCGGATGCCCGGGTCGACGCCCATCACCGACTTGGGCCCGGCCGGCGCGGCCAGCAGCAGCTCATGCAGGTTGCGGCCGAACACCTTGATGGCTTCGTTCTCCGCGGTTTCGCGCAGCTGTGTCAGCAGTTCGGTTTCCAGGTGGGGCTGCACCTTGACGCGCCAGCACCAGCGGCATACGTCGCCCAGCCACTTGTCGGCCGGGCGGCCCAACTGCTGGATGCCGACATGGCGCGCGATCATGCCTTCGCACGGGTGCGGCACCATCGCGTCCTGTTCCTCGCCCAGGCCCAGCTTGACCATCAGCACGCCCGCGTTGCGGCCGCGGAACAGCGCCAGCGCGCGGTGCGACGGCACCGTGCGGATGGTCTCGCTGTAGGCGTAGTAGTCGCGGAACTTCTCTTCCTCGGCGGTTTCCTTGCCTTCCATCACGGTGGAGGACACCACGCCGTTGGTCCACAGGTGCTCGCGCAGCTTGCCCAGCAGTTCCGCAGTCTCGCCGAACTGCTCGGACAGGATGTCGCGCGCGCCGTCCAGCGCGGCCTTGACGTCAGGCACGCCGCCGTCGGCGGTCGGGTTGCCGTTGACGTACCTGGCGGCCTCGGCCTGCGGATCCAGCGTGGGATCGGCCAGCAGTGCCAGCGCCAGCGGCTCCAGCCCGCATTCGCGCGCGATCTGGGCGCGGGTGCGGCGCTTGGGCTTGTAGGGAAGGTAGAGGTCTTCGAGCGCCTGCTTGGTTTCGGCGGCCTCGATGGCGGCCTGCAGCTCGGGCGTCAGCTTGCCTTGCTCCTGGATCGACGCGAGGATGGCAGCGCGGCGGTCTTCCATGTCGCGCAGGTACAGCAGGCGCTCTTCCAGGTTGCGCAGCTGCGTGTCATCGAGGTTGCCGGTCACTTCCTTGCGGTAGCGGGCGATGAAGGGCACGGTGGCGCCTTCGTCGAGCAGCGCCACGGCCGCGGCCACCTGGCGGGGCTGCACGGACAGTTCAGCCGCGATGAGCGAGACGATCTTTTGCGAGACGGATGCGGGCAGGTTGGACATCGGAGAGCGCGGCGAGAAACGCAGTCAGTCGAAAGCGGGGCATTTTGCCACAAGCGCGCAAGGGATTCGCCAGGGCGCGCAGCGGGTGCGGGGCGGGCGGCGTCCCGCGCACGTCCGCAACGGCCCGGCAGGGCAGGCCGGTGCCCGGCCCGGATGCTAGAATCCGGTCATGACCGTCAAGTCCCGCCCGGCCGCCGCCAAGGCCACCATCCTGGCCATGCCAACCTTCGCCAACGTGCCTGAAACTTCCCTGTTCCGCTTCGGCCGCCTGGCTGCACTGGCCGTGGCTGCATGCGCCGTGCTGATGCCGCTGCGCGAGGCGCGCGCCCAGACTTCCGCGCCCGCGGCGCCACCCGCCGCCAACGGCCAGCGCGACTTTGCCGCCGAACGCAAGGCCGTCGAGGATTCGCGGGCCTGGACCAACTACCGCTTTGCCGCCGCCGAGCGCGAGTGCTACGGCAAGTTCTTTGTCAACCACTGCATCAACAGCGCCAAGGAAGTCCAGCGCGAGGAGCTGCAGGTGCTGCGCAAGCGCGAACTGGAGGTAGGCGAGGCCGAACGCGCCTACCGCGCCGCCGAGCGCGACCGCGAACAGGCGCTGCGCCGCGCCGAGTTCGAGGCCAGCCAGCCGAAGCGCTCGGCCAGCGAGCAGTCCAGCCGCGATGCCTTCCAGAAGAAGCAGCAGGAACAGCAGCTGCGCGAGGCGCAGCGCCAGGGCGAGGCGCCGCAGCGTGCCGCCAATGCGCAGGCGTACGAAAAGAAGCAGTCTGACTTCGACGCCCGCATGCAGGAGGCCCAGCAGAAGGGCGCCGAGCAGGCCCGCCAGCGGCAGGAGAATGTCAAGGCATACGAGGCCAAGCAGCGCGATCTCGAACGGCGCCAGAAGGAGCTGGAAGAGCGCCGCGCCAAGGCGAAGGAGCAACAGGGGCAGGCATCGGCGCCGCGCCCGTTCGGCTTTTGAGGTCCGGCACCGTGACTGCGCAGCGGAGGCATAGATGGACAGCAACCTGAATACCCTGGAGCGGCGCATCATGGAGTTGCAGATCGAGCACCGCGACCTGGATTTCCTGATCGACCGCCTTGCCAACGATGCCGTCCATGACGAACTGCAGCTGCGCCGGCTGAAGAAGCGCCGCCTCAAGCTGAAGGACGCCATCACGCTGCTGCAGCTGCAGCTCGAACCCGACGTGCCGGCCTGAGTGCATTCGCGCCAGGCTTGCCGATCGCCGCCGGCGCTGTCCGGCGGCCCATACAACATTCTCCCCCTGCCTTGTCCGATCTTCCAGATTCTCCTGAGCCGTCCGAAGCCGTCAGCCTGACCGACGCCGGGTCGCCCGCGCCTGCCGCGCCCGCCGACGACGGCGCCAGCCGCGGCGCGGAACTGGCCACCATCTTTGCCGATACCGGCACGCTGGCCCAGGCGATTCCCGGCTACCGGCCGCGCGCCTCGCAGCACAAGATGGCCGAGGCCGTCGCCGACGCGATCGTGCAGAACGATTCCGTCATCGTCGAAGCGGGCACCGGCACCGGCAAGACCTACGCCTACCTGGTGCCGGCGATGCTGTGGGGCGGCAAGGTGATCCTGTCGACCGGCACCAAGAACCTGCAGGACCAGCTCTTCCTGCGCGACATCCCCACGGTGCGCCATGCGCTGAACGTGCCGGTCTCGGTGGCGCTGCTCAAGGGCCGCGCCAACTACGTCTGCCACTACCACCTGGAACGCGCGCAGGCCAACGGCCGCCTGGCGTCGCGCCAGGATGCGGCGTGGCTGCGCGACATCGGCCGCTTCATCAAGGAAACCTCCACCGGCGACAAGGCCGAGCTGGCGTCCGTTCCCGAGAACGCGCCGGTATGGCAGCTGGTGACCTCCACGCGCGACAACTGCCTGGGATCGGAATGCCCGCATTACAAGGAATGCTTTGTGATGCGCGCGCGCAAGGAAGCGCAGCAGGCCGACGTGGTGGTGGTCAACCATCACCTGTTCTTTGCCGACGTGGTGCTGCGCGACACCGGCATGGCGGAACTGCTGCCGGCCGCCAACACCGTGATCTTCGACGAAGCCCACCAGCTGCCCGAGACCGCCACGCTGTTCTTCGGCGAGACGCTGTCCACCAGCCAGCTGCTGGAAATCGCCCGCGATACCGTGGCCGAAGGCCTGTCGCACGCGCGCGATGCGGTGGACTGGGTTGCGCTGGCCGCGCCGCTGGAGCGCGCCGCGCGCGACCTGCGCCTGGCCTTCAGCAAGGACAATGCGCGGCTGGCGCTGGGCCAGATCGAGGCCGACCGCCGTATCGCCGAGCCTTTCAACGAAACGCTCGATGCGCTGGACGAAGCCCTGTCAGACTTCGTCGAGATGCTCGAAAGCCAGGCCGAGCGTGCCGAATCGCTGCAGCAATGCCACCGCCGCGCGCTGGAGCTGGCCAACAAGCTGGCCGCGTGGCGCGCCGATGCCGCGCCCGCGCCGGCACCGCAGCCGACCGAGGGCGACGGCGAAGCCGCGCCGGCGCTGCCTGCCGGCCCTGAAACCGTGCGCTGGGTCGAGGTGTTCTCGCATACTGTGCAGCTGCACCGCACGCCGCTGTCGATCGCGCCGATCTTCACGCGCCAGCGCGACGGCCAGCCGCGCGCCTGGGTTTTCACCTCGGCGACGCTGTCGGTGAAGGGGAATTTCACCCACTACGCGGCGCAGCTGGGGCTCGACAAGGACCGCTCGCTGACGCTGCCCAGCCCGTTCGATTACGCGAAGCAGGGGCTGCTCTACGTGCCGCGCGATATGCCGCAGCCGCAGTCGCCGCAGTTCACCGACGCGGTGGTGCAGGCGGCATTGCCGCTGATCGAGGCCGCCGGCGGACGCACCTTCCTGCTGTGCACCACGCTGCGCGCCGTGCAGCGTGCCTCGGACCTGCTTTATGACGCGTTTGCCGAGCGCGGCCTGAACCTGCCGCTGCTGGTGCAGGGCCAGGCCAGCCGCACCGAATTGCTGGACCGCTTCCGCGAGCTGGGCAACGCGGTGCTGGTCGGAAGCCAGAGCTTCTGGGAGGGCGTGGATGTGCGCGGCGAGGCGCTGTCGCTGGTGATCATCGACAAGCTGCCGTTCGCGCCGCCCGACGACCCGGTGCTGGCCGCGCGCATGGAAGTGCTGCAGAAGAAGGGCCTGAGCCCGTTTGCCGTGCACCAGCTGCCGCATGCGGTGATCACGCTCAAGCAGGGGGCGGGGCGGCTGATCCGCTCGGAATCGGACCGCGGCGTGCTGGCGATCTTCGATACGCGGCTGGTCGAGAAGCCCTATGGCCGTCAGATCTGGCAAAGCCTGCCGCCGTTCACGCGCACGCGTGAGGCGGCGACGGTGGTGCGGTTCCTGGAGTCGCTGCGCGGTCCTGGCAAGGAGGCCGCGGCAGCGGACTGATCGCACAGGTGCCGGAAAAAGAAAAACGGGACGTATCGGAGGATACGTCCCGTTTTTTATGGCCTCTGGCCAGCCGGCGTCAGAACACTTCCCACCAGGACTTGTCCTTGCGGCGCGCGCCGTACTTGATGAAATCGCTGTCCGGGAAATTGCGCTCCATCACGCGTGCGGTGTCGTCGCGCAGGTCCTTCATTCCCATCGCGTCATATGAACGGACCATGATGTACAGCGCTTCTTCGTTGGCCGGAGCGCCGTCATAGTCCTTCAGCGCCTGCTGGGCGCGGTTGACGGCGGCGAGGTATGCGCCGCGCCGGTAGTAGTAGCGCGCGGCGTGCACTTCATGCTGGGCCAGCGAGTTGACGATGTACTGCATGCGCAGCGTGGCGTCGGGGGTGTACTTGCTTTCCGGGTAGCGCGTGATCAGCGTATTGAACGCGTCATAGGCGGCGCGCGCGGCCTTGGGGTCGCGCTCGCTCAGGTCCTGGCCCGAGAAGCGGCCCAGCCAGCCCAGGTTGTCGTTGAAGTTGATCAGGCCCTTGAGGTAGTAGGCGTAATCGATATTGGGATGGTTCGGGTGCAGCTGGATGAAGCGGTCCACCGCGGCCAGGGCTGCTGCTGTTTCACCATCCTTGTAGTTGGCGTAGGCGGTATCGATCTGGGCCTGCTGTGCATAGCGCCCAAACGGATAGCGGCCTTCGAGCTTTTCATACAGCTTGACGGCACGCGTGTAGTCGCCGCCATCCAGCGCATCCTTGGCTTCCGAATATAATTTGTTGGCCGACCAGCCTGCGGTCTCGTCGGGTTGGTCCGCCAGCAGGCCGCATGCAGACAGCATGACGCAGCCGCCTGCGAGCAGAACCGCTCCAATTGTCGTGCGCCAGCGCGCGCGTTTCATGCTCTGCAATTGCATGGGCAATCGTATCCCGGATGAAGAAAAATAGCGTCAAGCATTATAGCCCAAGCCCCCAGCCCAACCCCGAAGCAGGAGCTGGCGTGGGAGGACTTCCACCAGAACGGGTGCGCGCAGCCGCGTCCGTGGCCGATTTCGAGGCCCATCCAGAGGAATTTGAAGACCTTGCCGAGGTGCCGCCCGGCGGCGCGCCGGCTGCCGAGCCGGCCGTGACCCTGTCGCTGGAGGTGGACAGCGCCTCGCATGGCGAGCGGCTCGATAAATTGCTCGCGCGTCACTTCAGCGAGTTTTCACGCAGCCGCCTGCAGCAGTGGATCGAAAGCGGCGCGGTGCGTGTCGACGGCCACGTGCGCCGTCCGCGCGACGCCGTGCAGATGGGCAACCGCATCGAAATCCAGCCGCAGGCCGCACCGGAATCGTCCGCTTTCTCGCCCGAGGACGTGCCGCTGGACGTGGTCTATGAAGACGACACCCTGCTGGTGATCAACAAGCCCGCCGGGCTGGTGGTGCATCCGGCTGCCGGTAACTGGAGCGGCACCGTGCTCAACGGGTTGCTGCACCGCGACCCCGGCGCAGCGTTGCTGCCGCGCGCGGGCATCGTGCACCGGCTCGACAAGGAAACCTCCGGCCTGATGGTGGTGGCGCGCTCGCTGACCGCGCAGACCGACCTGGTGCGCCAGCTGCAGGCGCGCACGGTCAAGCGCACCTATATCGCGCTGGTGTGGGGCCGCACCTATGACGAGGGCACCATCGACGCGCCCATCGGCCGCGACCCGCGCGAGCGCACGCGCATGGCGGTCGTGCATACCGCCAGCGGCAAGCCGTCGCGCACGCATTTCCGCACGCTGGCCACGGTGCCGCTGGGGCGGGGCTTCGTGTCGATGGTGATGTGCAAGCTGGAGACCGGCCGCACGCACCAGATCCGCGTGCATTTCGAGTCGATCGGCCACCCGCTGGTGGGCGACCCGGCCTACTTCCGCGCCACGCAGCGCGGGCAGCGCCCGGCGGTCCGCGCACCGCTGCCGGTGCCGTATGAGCGCCAGGCGCTGCATGCGTACCAGCTCGGCCTGGTGCATCCGGCCACCGGCAAGCGCATGTCGTGGACCGCGCAGCCGCCGCAAGACCTGCAGGCGCTGATCGATGCGCTGGATTTTGAAAGCGCGCAGGCCGACGAGGAAGAAGAAGGCTGGGACGAAGTCTGGGAAGGCGGCGAGGCCCACTGGGAATACGCTGGTGATGACGAGGACGACGATGACGATGAGCGCAGCGCCTGATCGCGCCTGGCTGGTCCCTGACTGGCCCGCGCCGGCGCGTGTGCGCGCGTTGTCAACCACGCGCCAGGGCGGTGTCAGCAAGGGCCCGTACGGGCTTGCCGGCGGCGCCCCCGGCGGCCTGAACCTGGGCACCCACGTTGGCGACGACGCCGCCGACGTGGCGCGCAACCGCGCGCGGCTGGCCGCCTGCCTGCCGTCGATGCCGCAATGGCTGGAGCAGGTGCATGGCTGCGCGGTCGCCACGGTCGACCATGTGGCGGCCCCGGGCGCGCCCGTGCCCCAGGCCGACGCGAGCCTGGCGGTGGTACCCGGCCAAGTCTGCGCCGTGATGACGGCGGATTGCCTGCCGGTGCTGCTATGCGATGCGCAGGGGACGGTGGTGGGCGCCGCGCATGCGGGCTGGCGCGGCCTGTGCAGCGGCGTGATCGAAGCCACGCTGTCACGGATGCAGGCCGCTGCCGGTGCCGCGCGCTGGCTGGCATGGCTGGGCCCGGCCATCGGCCCCGATGCGTTCGAGGTGGGTGCCGAAGTGCGCGATGCCTTCCTGGCCCAGGCACGCGCCGATGAACAGGTCGCGGTTGCCGCAGCCTTCCGCCCTGGTGCCCCGGGCAAGTACCTTGCCGACATCTATGCGCTGGCGCGCACGCGCCTGGCGCGCGCCGGCTGTACCGAGGTCTACGGCGGCGACGCCTGCACCGTGGCCGACGCCGGTCGCTTCTACTCCTATCGGCGCGATGGCGTGACCGGCCGCATGGCCAGCCTGGTCTGGCTGGCGGACTGAGCCCGCCGCTGCCTCACTCGTCCTTGCCCCTGGCCGCCTGCGCGCGCTCGGCTTCAGCCTTGCGTCGGCGGCGGCCGGGCGTGCCCATGATGTAGAGCACCAGCGCCACCGGCGCCATGCCATACATCAGGAAGGTGGCAACGCCTGCCACCACGTTGTGCTCGGTGATCGCCATCATCAGCGCCACGTAGAGCCAGCCAATGGCCACGATGTACATCAAAAATTCATCCTTCTCGCCTATGCTCTGGGGCCTCGGCAGATGCGAGCGCTGCATACCGTCCGGTAGGTCGGGAAGCGTGCAGTGCCGAGGCGGATTCCCGCATTGACAGCGCGTGCGTTGCAAGGCAACAATGGACTCAAATGTCTCGGAATCGCTGACGATTCCCAGGTTTCTCCGGCAAGGATAGCGCATGGCGTCTCCATGCGAGGATGTCGCGCTTGCCGGATAAAAGGGGAGCCGCTATCGGAATGGACGCAAGCCGCGGCCGCAGCAGGTGCGGTCGAGGGCTTCCAGCCAGTTCCAGGGCAGATGTGCCGGCAGACCCTCCCGCTTTGGGGGAGGCGCAAGCCGGGTCCATTCGGATAGCATCTCCCCATGCAAAGTGCCGGCCAGGGCAATGCCCGGAGCCGGTTCGAATAGTGACGGCAGAGAGACAATCAAATCATGGCGACCGGCAAAGGCGCGGCAGCTTCCACGCAGGAAGGCAAGTCCCAACCATTCAAGTTCACGCCGGGGCCATTCGATCCAGCCACATGGCTGGAATGGTCCCGCCAGTGGCAGGGCACTGAAGGCAACGGCCACGCGGCCGCGTCCGGCATTCCGGGCCTGGATGCGCTGGCAGGCGTCAAGATCGCGCCGGCGCAGCTGGGTGATATCCAGCAGCGCTACATGAAGGACTTCTCAGCGCTGTGGCAGGCCATGGCCGAGGGCAAGGCCGAGGCCACCGGTCCGCTGCACGACCGGCGCTTCGCCGGCGACGCATGGCGCACCAACCTCCCATATCGCTTCGCTGCCGCGTTCTACCTGCTCAATGCGCGCGCCTTGACCGAGCTGGCCGATGCCGTCGAGGCCGATGCCAAGACGCGCCAGCGCATCCGCTTCGCGATCTCGCAATGGGTCGATGCGATGTCGCCCGCCAACTTCCTTGCCACCAATCCCGAGGCGCAGCGCCTGCTGATCGAGTCGGGCGGCGAATCGCTGCGTGCCGGCGTGCGCAACATGATGGAAGACCTGACACGCGGCAAGATCTCGCAGACCGACGAGAGCGCGTTTGAGGTCGGCCGCAATGTCGCGGTGACCGAAGGCGCCGTGGTCTTCGAGAACGAGTACTTCCAGCTGTTGCAGTACAAGCCGCTGACCGACAAGGTGCACGCGCGCCCGCTGCTGATGGTGCCGCCGTGCATCAACAAGTACTACATCCTGGACCTGCAGCCGGAGAGCTCGCTGGTGCGCCATGTGGTGGAGCAGGGACATACGGTGTTTCTGGTGTCGTGGCGCAATCCGGACGCCAGCATGGCCGGCAGCACCTGGGACGACTACATCGAGCACGCGGCCATCCGCGCCATCGAAGTCGCGCGCGACATCAGCGGCCAGGACAAGATCAACGTGCTCGGCTTCTGCGTGGGCGGCACCATTGTCTCGACCGCGCTGGCGGTGCTGGCCGCGCGCGGCCAGCACCCGGCCGCCAGCGTCACGCTGCTGACCACGCTGCTGGACTTTGCCGACACCGGCATCCTCGACGTCTTTGTCGACGAGGGCCATGTGCAGTTGCGCGAGGCCACGCTGGGCGGCGCCGCCGGCGCGCCGTGCGCGCTGCTGCGCGGCCTTGAGCTGGCCAATACCTTCTCGTTCCTGCGCCCGAACGACCTGGTGTGGAACTACGTGGTCGACAACTACCTGAAGGGCAACACGCCGGTGCCGTTCGACCTGCTGTTCTGGAACGGCGACGCCACCAACCTGCCGGGGCCGTGGTACTGCTGGTACCTGCGCCACACCTACCTGCAGAACGAGCTCAAGGTACCGGGCAAGCTGACCGTGTGCGACGTGCCGGTGGACCTGGCCAGCATCGACGTGCCGACCTACATCTACGGCTCGCGCGAAGACCATATCGTGCCGTGGACCGCGGCCTATGCCTCGACCGCGCTGCTGGCGAACAAGCTGCGCTTCGTGCTGGGTGCGTCGGGCCATATCGCCGGTGTGATCAACCCGCCGGCCAAGAACAAGCGCAGCCACTGGACTAACGATGCGCTGCCGGAGTCGCCGCAGCAATGGCTGGCCGGCGCCATCGAGCATCACGGCAGCTGGTGGCCGGACTGGACCGCATGGCTGGCCGGGCAGGCCGGCGCGAAACGCGCCGCGCCCGCCAACTATGGCAATGCGCGCTATCGCGCAATCGAACCCGCGCCTGGGCGATACGTCAAAGCCAAGGCATGACGCTTGCATGAGTGCCGGCGTGCGTCATGCACGGCGCCGGCAGGCCTGCAGGTTCCCTCCCGTTTCCATTGAAAGGACTACACAATGACTGACGTTGTCATCGTATCCGCCGCCCGCACCGCGGTCGGCAAGTTTGGCGGCTCGCTGGCCAAGATCCCGGCACCGGAACTGGGTGCCGTGGTCATCAAGGCCGCGCTGGAGCGCGCCGGCGTCAAGCCGGAGCAGGTGAGCGAAGTCATCATGGGCCAGGTGCTGACCGCCGGTTCGGGCCAGAACCCCGCACGCCAGGCCGCGATCAAGGCCGGCCTGCCGGCGATGGTGCCGGCCATGACCATCAACAAGGTGTGCGGCTCGGGCCTGAAGGCCGTGATGCTGGCCGCCAACGCGATCATGGCGGGCGACGCCGAGATCGTGGTGGCCGGCGGCCAGGAAAACATGAGCGCCGCCCCGCACGTGCTGCCGGGCTCGCGCGACGGTTTCCGCATGGGCGATGCCAAGCTGGTCGACACCATGATCGTCGACGGCCTGTGGGACGTGTACAACCAGTACCACATGGGCATCACCGCCGAGAACGTGGCCAAGGAATACGGCATCACACGCGAGGCGCAGGATGAGTTCGCCGTCGGCTCGCAGAACAAGGCCGAAGCCGCGCAGAAGGCCGGCAAGTTTGACGAAGAGATCGTCCCGGTGCTGATCCCGCAGCGCAAGGGCGACCCGGTGGCCTTCAAGACCGACGAGTTCGTGCGCCAGGGCGCCACGCTGGACAGCATGTCCGGCCTCAAGCCCGCCTTCGACAAGGCCGGCACGGTGACCGCGGCCAACGCCTCGGGCCTGAACGACGGCGCCGCCGCGGTGGTGGTGATGTCGGCGGCCAAGGCCAAGGAACTGGGCCTGACCCCGCTGGCCACGATCAAGAGCTATGCCAACGCCGGTGTCGATCCCAAGGTGATGGGCATGGGCCCGGTGCCGGCCTCCAAGCGCGCCCTGTCGCGCGCCGAGTGGACCCCGCAAGACCTGGACCTGATGGAGATCAACGAGGCCTTTGCCGCGCAGGCGCTGGCGGTGCACCAGCAGATGGGCTGGGACACCTCCAAGGTCAATGTGAACGGCGGCGCCATCGCCATCGGCCACCCGATCGGCGCGTCGGGCTGCCGTATCCTGGTGACGCTGCTGCACGAGATGAAGCGCCGTGACGCGAAGAAGGGCCTGGCCTCGCTGTGCATCGGCGGCGGCATGGGCGTGGCGCTGGCAGTCGAGCGCAAATAAGGAAGGGGTTTTCCGGGGCCGCGCGCGGTTGGCGCGGACCCGGCGACGATAACGAAGCCAATCAAGGAGTGGACATGACTCAGCGCATTGCGTATGTGACCGGCGGCATGGGTGGTATCGGAACCGCCATTTGCCAGCGGCTGGCCAAGGATGGCTTTCGTGTGGTGGCCGGTTGCGGCCCCAACTCGCCGCGCCGCGAAAAGTGGCTGGAGCAGCAGAAGGCCCTGGGCTTCGATTTCATTGCCTCGGAAGGCAATGTGGCTGACTGGGACTCGACCAAGACCGCATTCGACAAGGTCAAGTCCGAGGTCGGCGAGGTTGATGTGCTGATCAACAACGCCGGTATCACCCGCGACGTGGTGTTCCGCAAGATGACCCGCGCCGACTGGGATGCGGTGATCGACACCAACCTGACCTCGCTGTTCAACGTCACCAAGCAGGTGATCGACGGCATGGCCGACCGTGGCTGGGGCCGCATCGTCAACATCTCGTCGGTGAACGGGCAGAAGGGCCAGTTTGGCCAGACCAACTACTCCACCGCCAAGGCCGGCCTGCATGGCTTCACCATGGCGCTGGCGCAGGAAGTGGCGACCAAGGGCGTGACCGTCAACACGGTTTCTCCGGGCTATATCGCCACCGACATGGTCAAGGCGATCCGCCAGGACGTGCTCGACAAGATCGTCGCGACGATCCCGGTCAAGCGCCTGGGCCTGCCGGAAGAGATCGCCTCGATCTGCGCCTGGTTGTCGTCGGAGGAGTCCGGTTTCTCGACCGGCGCCGACTTCTCGCTCAACGGCGGCCTGCATATGGGCTGACCTGCCGGCCTGGTTCAACCAGTCGGCAGCCGGCGCTGGGGCCCGCGGATTTAGG